>CAMCVV010000011.1 GCA_945881905.1 Paenibacillus alvei | reverse complement strand
AAACCAGCGTAGTCAAGGACACCCGCTGAATGCCATTACCGATGCACAAACCAATGGCTTAGCGAATTTAGGTAAAATGATTGAATCGCTTTATCAGGATAGGCAAAGCGATGGATCCTTTTATACGATAGGATATACATTAGGTATAGTGGCTCTGTTCGCCTTTAGTCCAGGAAAGTTCGCCAAAGTTGTAAAACCTATAAATAAAGTAGAGATTATCGATCGGGATAAGGTTAAGACGATGTTCCCAACCTATAGTCAAATTAGACCAATTATCGAAGATGATATTCAAATCATAATGAGTGAACGCCAAAAAGTTCAAGCATTTACGAAAAAATGGATTCTCACTTTACTGGCTATAGCCGGGACCATATTGTTATTATTTGTGTTGATCTCAGTCGTTTTATCGAGTGCTATCGCGCCAACCATCATGATCGCGAATTCCAAACTATTTGATTTTCACATTGATAAATATCGAGGAGACGATTTGTTTACGGGGAAGATTGGGTTGACAGCATTTGAGTTCTTTGAACTCGAATTCTACTCATTTCTCCACTGGTTATGCTTCTCGTCACAATGTTCATCAAACGATGGTTCATAGGACTAGATTCGGTTACCTCTTTTATGGATAGTATTAGTTCAATACAAGAATAGATATTTACAAAGGCGAACACTTAATTCGTGGTCGTATCGGGCTCACGAACTTTGAATTTTCCGAAGTTCACTTAATGAAAAAAGTAGAAACAACAGACAGTGATGGTAAGGTCACAACAAGTGATGTGACATCATTTAAAGGTGCTGTGTTTGCAGCTGATTTCAATAAAGAATTTGAAGGTTTCACTGTGGTGCGGCCTAGAGCACAAGGTATACTTGGCAAACTCACAGATAAGTTGCAGAGCATGGGTAGTGGAACGCTCGAAGGTCAATCAACGACTAAGATTGAACTTGAAAGTCAAGAATTTAACGAGAATTTTGAAGTGATTGCGACCAATGAAATCGAAGCTCGCTATATTTTAACTTCATCGATGTATGAGCGCATTATCGATTTTCTCAACCGACATCAAGTTGCGATCCTCATATCGTTTGCTCATTCACACATGACGATTGCTGTTAATACATCAAGAAATTACTTTGAGATCACATCACTTGGTGATGACATGGAAAAAGAATTACAGGCGATGTACAATGATTTCCTATTATTTTTTGGTATGATCGAAGAGTTTGACTTGAATACACGTATTTGGACCAAGCAATAAGTGATAGGAATTACCTAGTTGCATATCGCGATCCCCACATATAGTTTGATGAAACAAGTAAGCCTTCTTTGCGATTATCCAAATCGCAGGGAAGGTTTTTTGTTGATCGATCTTTTTGCAATCGATAGGTATCATGAACAGAATTTACCCATAATATTAAATAATTTGAATTATTTGACAATTCAGATGTTATCTGATAATCTAATTTAGGATTTTGGATTAGCACATCGCTCAATGGAAGGTTACTCGCATGAGAGATTGACATTATCTCTTTGCATATAACGATACGTTTGCAGTTGATTACTTGTTAACCTATGGATTCGCCATATAGTAGGCAGGTTGTTAGTCTACATCCAGAATTCGCTTCATACAGGGGAATAAGGTGGGTGATTCACTTAACGTTACACCGATTTCATATTGGATATTATAATAGGAGGAAATTAAAAATGTTTTCAAGATTGCGTGGTTCCATTTATTCAAGATTTTTATTACTTTTTCTTGTGTTTACGCTTCTATATACGATGGTTTTCCCAAGTTTCGTTTCTACAGTGAACGCAGAATCGGATCCTACAAGAGATAGTTCGACTGGCACAGCGAAAATTCCAGGGAACTGGAATACATCGATATTCACCGGAGGGGATGCTAATCAAGCATTACACAGTTATTTTAATGCAGTAATTCCATTCTCTAATGATGAATATATTGCTGTAGGAAAGTGTGAAAGCAAATCAACTAGTGTAGAATCATCTAATTCGAGATTCGATGGATGCATCGTCAATTTCGACTCAAAAGGGATGGTTAAGTGGTCTAAAAACTATGATCTAGGTGGGGTCGAGGAATTTCATTCTGTAGTACAAACTGATGATAATAAATTAATCGTACTGGGTTCAACGAATCAGCCGAGTAATAAGGTAATTATGGTAATGTATGATCAGCAAGGCAATAAGTATCATGAATCGATATTTGATAATACGTTAATCAGTTCAGTTAAACAAGTGATTCGAACAAACCAAGGTGATTTCATAGCTGTAGGTGGCAATCAAATCATAAAGTTTAATTCGTCAGGTAATTATTTGAAATATAAGTCATTCGCAAGTGAAGACATCAGCAATATTTCGTCGGTCGTAGAAAATGCTGATGGTCAGTTATTCGTCACAGCATCCATTAAACAATCAGGAACTTTGAAAGATGCGTCCATTATCCAATTAGATGTTAATTTGAACACAATCAAACATGTCGTTTTTGGAGGAAGTAATGGTGAATCATTCCGTTCGATTACAACTGCAAGTGATGGGGGAGTAGTAGCAGTTGGTTTCGTGAGGAAATCTTATCCCAATTCAATTATAGTTGATAGTAATGATTCCATAATCGTCAAGTATAGCAAGGATCTTACACTCCAATGGAACAAAACATTCGGTGGTACGTATTATGATGCGTTTACATCGATCAAACCTACGTTAGATGGTGGCTATATCGTTGCGGGAATCTCTGATTCAAAAGATTATGATCTTTTACGACTTGCTAAGGGTAGTCTAGATGGGATATTAGTTCGATATAATGCATCTGGGCAATATATGTGGAAAAAGAATTTTGGTGGAAGTATAGTAGATGAATTTAATGACGTGTATACGACTCCATCAGGAAAATATATCGTTGTTGGATTAGCAACTTCAATAGATGGAGATCTAACTTCACAGTCGGGAAGAGTATATACAAAAGCCACTTTTAATTTCATCGAAGAAAATATCGGGACCTATATATTAGAAGCAGATAAACAAATTTTAGAATTATTACCGAACGAGTATGGAGCCGTAAAGACGTTGATCAATCCGAAGGAATTGAATCAAGCTGTTACTTGGACAAGTGGATTTCCTGCTGTAGCTATGGTAAATAATCAAGGGGTAGTAACATTAAAATGTTCAGCATTAGCTTGGATTAGAGCTAAAAGTATAGTTGGAGATGCTTATATAGATATATATGTGGCTAGCACCCTTGCTGGAGCATCTGTTCTGCCTTCATGTCCTGCAGTAAATAATACATCTTCAACAGCAACACCTGGTGGCGGAGGTAACTTTATTGTTCCAAGCGCAAGTTCTAATCTGCGAGTCACATTAAATGGAGTGCAACAAACAAGTCTCCATACCGACAAGCGGACTGGGAATATCATCGAAGGCACATTGAGTGGAACTGCGCTACTCAATGCAGTGAATCAGCTATCAAGTACAGTAATGAAATCATTGCGCGTGGAAACGACTCAACCCGAGACAGATTTACGCATCACGCTCGATGCGGAAACGATACGCAGTATGAAATCGAAAAATATAACGTTTGAGATCAGTACCAATAAAGCGATATATGAAATTCCATTAGATCGCATCGACCTCGATGAAATGGTCAAACCATGGGGCACAGGAATAGCAGTTGTATGGAAAGATGCCATCGTGCAATTTGACATACAACCAAGCAACGACAATCTAGTTACGAAATTCAATAGCCAAGTGGTCACTAAAAATCATCGCGTTATGTTGAGCCCAGTGAAGTTCAACCTATCCCTTTCCTACAAAGGTCAAGCCGTCAATGGACAAGTGAGTACACCTTACCGTTATATGAAGAAGTGGATTCCAACAACGTTAACTGCGTCAGACATATCGACAGCTGTGCGTGTTGATGAGAATGGAAATCTCACACATGTACCTACGAAATTGGTCACACAATCCGGTAAGACGTACATCGTCATCCAAGGCATAGATCCAAATGGAGTATATGGTGTCATTCAAAGTCCGAAGAACTTCGCAGATATTACCAACCATTGGGCGAAAGCGTATATCAATGAAGGTGGTTCACGAACCATTATTGAAGGTGTCGGTAGTAATCGCTTCGAAGCGGATCGTTCAGTGACACGAGCAGAGTATGCAACAATGTTAGTTCGTGGCTTAGGATTACAAACCGTTAACAGCAATAAAGCATTTACCGATGTCAAAGCAAGCGATTGGTTCGTAAGCAATGTTCAAACCGCTAGTCAATATCGTTTAATAAATGGCTATGAAGATGGCAGTTTCAGACCGAATCAAGCGATTAGCCGTGAAGAAGCTATGGTCATGCTAGCACGTGCGATACGTATGATCGATTACGCTTCCCAAATAAGTGGTAATAGTGGATCGATTAGTGGTTATCGAGACAACGGTACGTTAAGCAGTTGGGCAGTTGCTGATGTAGAGCTGAACCTCAAAGCGAAAACGATTCAAGGGGATGAGAATAAGAACTTACGACCGAAGTCACCCATTAGCCGTGCAGAGACTGCTGCAGTGATCATCCGTTTACTGAACGAAGCGTCATTGATTGATTTTGAATAGTAACTCCATACGATTAACAAAGATCGTCATGGCTTTAAGATCGGCAAAAAATAGCAAACATTTATCTTTTAATTAAAATATACTAAAATGTTTCTACTTCTCATCACAAGTTAGTTCATACTACTAGAGGTCCAACAACTTAGATTACGATGTTCAACAGTGATGTCATGAATCGACCATAGGCATAAGTCAATTTATGTTCATATGGGATGATTCCTTGATGATGTAAGCATATGCGATATATAAGTGATGTTGACCTGAGGCTTCTTTTACACGATGCTACAGGCTATGCAGCCCCTAGTTATGGGGCTGTTATTTTTTTGTCCCAAAGGTATCGTTTGAATTCCACACAACTCGTTGATGGAAGGAGCTAGTCATCATGATGATATGTGATCGGTCATCAGGAAACGACATCGGAATGCGGTCGTCGATTATGCATGAGGAGGTGAGCGCAAGGTATCACGGATATTGCAATAAAACTTGGTCATGCAGAAGTGCCAATCGAACAAAATCTGACTGCACAACATCATGAGGAGAACATTCATGAAAAGTCATTGGATTAGAAGTAACAGGTATAAACAAAGCACTTTGAAACAAATCCTCAAGATAGGAATTTGTGGAGCACTCTTTTTAGGAAGTGCTTTTCCACATCTACTTGTAGCTACTACTGCTTCGAATCTTATCTACACGTCACACGAACACATGGCGGAACCCAAGCTTTCGATACATCATCAAAACATTACCATAGCAGTAGGTCAAAGCTTACAACTTTATACGATCAATCCGATTGCGAAGGATTACAATACAAGAAGTTGAACGAGCAGTAATGAGGATGTAGTCTACGTTAACCGAGACGGGTCAATCACAGGCATCGGGGCAGGCAAAGCCACCATCTCTGTCACTACCGCAATAGGGAAGTACAGCAACAAGCCAAGAGGAGGTCCTCAGTAAAAATCTATCTATCTCCATGAATTCAGAGAAACTGAAGATGCATACCGGTCAATCCACTCAACTGGCGTGGCAAATGAATCCGATAGTTGGCAAACACACAGAAACATGGATTACGATGAATGACAAAGTAGCGTCAGTAGATCGTAAAGGTAATGTAACAGCTTTCTGTAAAGGACATACGAATATCGTATTGACCTTAGATGTAAATTCGACTGCATCCTTAATCGATGTCGAGCAAAAGGTTGATCTCTCACCAGATAAGCTTCACTTATCTGTGGCTCAATCGTCACGATGTGTTTGCAAGGTCATCTTAGGAATAAGTACAGGAACGTAGCTTCAGCTGAACAGCTGGAGCTCGTTTTCTTTTGTAACGATTGTTCAAACCACAATCCACAATAACTATACATATCACGGTTAAATAGAGTTTAAAATGTATTTACATCAATTTACTTTAATTATTAAAATTGACATAAAAGGTTGCTTTTGATAATATTAACTTACTATTTTATCCATATTTATAGTTATTATAATTTTCTGATCTATGTTGAGAGGAAATTGTGAATTGTACAAGTGGGGAAATAGCTAATAAGAAGATTTAGGAGGAGAAGAAGTATGAATTTTTTTCAGTCTAAAACTATTTTCAAACGTCAATTTATCATCCGTGTGCTGCTTGTTGCTCTTCTTTTTAATCTGGTAGGTCAAGTGTTTCCAGTAAAGACAGAAGTATCTGCTGCGTCAAGTGATATTGTAGCTGGAAGCTGGACAAGCAATATTACTGCAAGTAACATTTTTAACGATATCTCTCATTACCCTATTCAATCTGGAGTTCAATTACCTAATGGGGAATATTTAGTAGCAGGCCAATGGGATAGTGACGCGTCTGTTTTCAAAACAGATTCGCAAGGAGGCTACATGTCCAGGATCACTTTTGGCGGATCATCTTTGGATATATTTTTTGATATCGCGCTGACTAGTGACGGAGGCTATGTAGCTGTTGGGAAAACATTATCACTTGATGGAGATTTGTTTTTTTTAAACCCGAAGGGTGGTGGCGATGCAATTATCGTAAAGTACAATTCTTCAGGAGTAAAAGAATGGAGTAATACGTATGGTGGAACTGGAATTGATCAGTTTTACTCCATTGCGATCACTTCAGATGGTCAATATGTTGCAGTTGGTAGCAGTAATTCTTCGGATGGCGACTTAAGCGGGAAGTCTATGGGGGCAGAAGATGCCATTGTGGTGAAATACAATCCTGCGACACAAGCTTATACTGGTCAAAACTTCGGATCAAATGGGGGTGAAGAATTTAAAAGTGTGCTAGCGACGACTGATGGAGGATTCATTACAGCAGGTAGTAGTAATTCGGCTGTTGGTGGTGACATTGATCCTACACAAGCCAGAGGCAATTACGATGGAATTATTGTCAAATATAATGCAAGCGCAGGGAAAGAATGGAACAAGAATTTTGGAGGAACTGGACATGATATATTTAATTCGATTATTGCTGTAAGTAGCGGATATGTCGTTGCGGGGACAACGAACTCCTCCGACTTAGATTTAATTTCAAATAACAATGGCGGCACAGATGGATTGATTGTGAAATATGATCTGTCGGGGACAGCATCGTCGAGCAATAACTTTGGTGGTTCTGGGGATGAGGCATTTTATTCGGTCATTCAATCTCCATTTGGTGGCTTTGTAGCAGCAGGGACAACCAACTCGTCAAATGGGGACCTATCAACCCCATTCAGAGGATTTATTGATGGAGTCGTTGCGCGCTTTGATTCTTCATTGAATCTATATTGGAACAAATCTTTCGGAGGCTCTGACTTTGACACCTTTTCGAGTGTCTTAGAAGCAGGTCCCAAAAAATATGCCGTGCTAGGGTGGACATCTTCGACAGATGGTGACTTAGCAGGCAAGAATTTCTCAGGGCAAAAAGGAATATTTAATTTGATCAATGAAATTTATCTAGTGACAAATATTGAATTTAACGGTGTAAGTTACACGGGTAGTCCTAATCAACAATTCACAATCGGTAGAACAGTCTACCCAATCAATGCCGATGACCAAACGCTCACTTGGAGCAGTTCTGATCCGTCGATTGCAACGGTAGATCAGACAGGCAAAGTAACTACACTACAAGAAGGTACAGTTAATATTACAGCAACCAGCTCAAATTCTATTCAAAATTCAGTTCCTGTATATATCAACTATGTACCTGTGACAAGTGTTACAGTGAATCCTCCTTCAAATAGCTTACCGATAGGGGACCAGGTATATCTTACTGCTACGGTTGCTCCCACTTACGCAAATCCATCCGTCACTTGGTCAAGCAGTGATACGAGCATCGCTACTGTGAACGCCGCATCAGGTGTCGTGACTGCAGTAGGTGTAGGTCCCGCGACGATTACTGCTACATCGACGGCGGATGGTACGAAGTTCGGTACGTCTACCATCAATGTCTCTTATGCTCCAGCAACAGGAGTAACCGTGAGTCCATCACCACAACTCAACTTGGTGTTAGGTGGCACCACAGGGAATGTAACGGCTACAGTTGCCCCATCTACTGCAAGTCAATCCGTCACTTGGTCAAGCAGTAATACGAGCATCGCTACTGTGAACGCCGCATCAGGTGTCGTGACTGCAGTAGGTGTAGGTATCGCGGAGATTACAGCCACAGCTGCAGGTGGAGGAGTCACAGGTACTACATTAGTAGTAGTATCTTATGCTGTAGCAATAGGAGTAACCGTGAGTCCATCACCACTGAACTTGGTGTTAGGTGGCACAGGGAATGTAACGGCTACAGTTGCTCCATCTTCTGCAAGTCAATCAGTCACTTGGTCAAGCAGTGATACGAGCATCGCTACTGTGAACGCCGCATCAGGTCTCGTGACTGCAGTAGGTATAGGTATCGCGACGATTACAGCCACAGCTGCAGGTGGAGTCACAGGTACTACATCAGTAGATGTATCTTATGCTCCAGCAACAGGAGTTACAGTGTTTCCATCACCACTGAACTTGGTGTTAGGTGGCACCACAGGGAATGTATATGCTTCAGTTGCCCCATCTACTGCAAGTCAATCCGTCACTTGGTCAAGCAGTGATACGAGCATCGCTACTGTGAACGCCGCATCAGGTCTCGTGACTGCAAAAGGTAAAGGTATCGCGACGATTACAGCCACAGCTTTAGGTGGAGTCACAGGTACTACATCAGTAGATGTATCTTATGCTCCAGCAACAAGTGTTACAGTGTTTCCTCCTTCAAATAGCTTACCGATAGGGGACCAGGTATATCTTACTGCTACGGTTGCTCCCGCCACTTACGCAAATCCATCCGTCACTTGGTCAAGCAGTGATACGAGCATCGCTACTGTGAACGCATCAGGTGTCGTGACTGCAGTAGGTATAGGTATCGCGATTATTACGGCTACAGTTGCAGGTGGAGTCACAGGTACTACATTAGTAGGTGTCTCTTATGCTCCAGCAACAGGAGTAATCGTGAGTCCAATTCCATCACCACTGAACTTGTTGTTTGGTGGCACAGGGAATGTAACTGCTACAGTTGCCCCATCTAATGCAAGTCAATCCGTCACTTGGTCAAGCAGTAATACGAGCATCGCTACTGTGAACGCATTAGGTGTCGTGACTGCAGTAGGTGCAGGTATCGCGACGATTACGGCAACATCAACGACAGATGTTACGAAGTTCGGTACCACAACGATCACCGTCAACTACGCTACAACTACAGGGATCGATCCATTAACTCCGAATCCTCTTTCGATTGTCCAAGGTAGAACGGGAACGATAACAGCAAGGGTACTTCCTACCTCTGCGAATCAATCTGTTACATGGATCAGTAGTAATCCAGCGATTGCTAAAGTAAGTCTTACAGGTGTTGTATCAGGTATATCTGTTGGATCCGCTATCATTACAGCAACAAATAATATCGGAGACCAAGCGACAGCGACTGTGAACGTTAATCCTAATCCTGCAAGTGGCGGTGGAGGCGATGTCTCTCCAGTAACATCTGGAGAAAATGTGAAAGTATTTTTAAATAGCAACGAGCTTAGAGGTGCGCACACAGACAAATTAAATGGCACAAGTATCGAAGCTACCATCATCGGTTCTGAATTATTAGATTATTTGAAAAATATGTCGGCCGGTAATATCGTTCTTCGAATTGAAACAGTCAATGAAAGTTCTAATCTACTGACCTATATCGATGCAGGCACGCTACTGGAATTACAGAAGAAAAATGTACTCATCGAAACGAGTACGAAAAAAACCATATATCAAATTCCATCTAATAGATTGAACATCAGTGAGATGCTCAAAGGGTATGGCGCAAGTTCGGCATCTAAGGATGTTGTGCTTCAATTCGAAATCGTACCGTCAAACGATTTAGTTGTCGTTGTATTTAAAAGTCAAGTTGCTAAGAAAAAAGCAAATGCGTTGGCAAGTCCAATGACATTCAAAATTATGGCTAATTATAATGGGACCATCAAGCAAGTTGTGCTTAATACGCCATATCAGTACATCTCGAGATGGATTTTAACAAATTCACCTGATACACAACAACTTACAGCAGTCCAAGTGGAACCATCAGGTACGATTACGCATACACCAACAAAAATCATCACGCAAGATAACAAGAAATATATCGTCCTTCAAGGAATTGAACCGAATGGGAATTACGCTATCCTTACAAATCCAGTCAGTTTCAAAGACATTACAAATCACTGGGCGAAAAACTTCATCTTAGATGCCGGTGCGAGAACGATTGTTGAAGGAGTTGGAGACAATCGATTTGAAGCAGATCGCTCAGTAACACGTGCTGAATTTTCAGCCATATTAATTCGTGGATTAGGCTTACAAGCAAAAGAAAGTGACAAAAGATTTACCGATGTGAATAGTTCAGATTGGTTCAGCACATTTGTCCAGACAGCAAGCTATTATGGATTAATTACGGGTTATGAAAACAATACATTCAAGCCTAACCAAAGTATTAGTAGAGAAGAAGCAATGGTCATGTTGGCACGTGCGATGCGAATGATCGATTATACTTCAAAAGTGAGTGGCAACGAAGGATCTCTTAGCAGTTATCTAGATGCTTCTTCCGTAAGTAGCTGGGCATTAAAAGATGCCGAACTCAATCTCAAAGCACAGACAATTAAAGGTGACGAACAGAAGAAACTACGTCCGAAAGCACCGATCAGTCGTGCAGAGACAGCTACAGTCGTCATTCGTTTGCTCGATCAAGCATCTCTTATTAAATTCATTCCGTAAATCATAAATTCATCCAATGTACACGTAACTCCAGGGGTTCCCTGGAGTTTTTTTTGTATTAACAAAGGGTATTGAAAAATACAGAGATTACATTACAAACTATAAACAAATAAAGTGAGTACTCACTCATTTTAAGAAAACTCATGAGGAGGGTTCAAATGTCAGACAAAATCGCCGTACATATCCAAACAGTTCGTAAATCGTATCAACACATTCCGATACTACAACATATTTCGTTGGACATTCGACGCAATGAAATTTTTGGATTATTAGGTCCATCAGGCGCAGGGAAGACGACTTTAGTGAAATGTATCGTAGGGATAGAACGTGTGACTTCTGGCATACTCTCCGTGTTTGACGTGATGATGCCAAACTTAGATATTGCTCAACGCATCGGCTATATGGCGCAATCCGATGCGTTATATAACGACTGTACCGCATATGAAAATTTGAAATTTTTCGCTACATTGAATGGATTAACAGGTAGAAATCGAGACAAGCGCATCACCGAAATGATGGACTTACTCCATTTGTCCCAAGACTTACATAAGAAAGTATCTTATTACTCGGGTGGAATGAAGCGCCGACTTTCATTAGCTATAGCGTTACTACACGAACCTGAAATATTAATACTCGATGAACCTACAGTCGGTATCGATCCTTTGTTGCGACGATCGATTTGGGCAGAATTCACGAAACTCCAACAACAAGGCATTACGATTATCATTACGACCCATGTTATGGATGAAGCATACAAATGTGGACGACTCGCAATGATACGTGATGGTCAATTGATTGCTGTCGGAACACCACAAGAATTGATGGAAAAGCATAACACAACAGATTTAGAGACAGCCTTTTTAGCTTATGGAGGTGTAAAATAATGAGAACATTTGGCATCATGCTTCGTATCTTGCAACAGTTTAAACATGACAAACGAACGATTGCTTTGATGATTTTCGCGCCGTTAATGGTGCTTTCCTTATTCTTTATGATTTTTAATGGGACAGCATATCATCCGGGGATAGCTTTGGTCAGTCCGCCTCCGGGTATGATCGAAAAATTTGAACGTTTAGAAGCTGAGGTTACTTCATCTTCGCTTGCAGATGCACAACAGCGAATTGCCAGTAGTGAGATAGATGGTTATATTGATTTTTCACTCGGACAACCCGTTGTATTTCTGGAAGGGAGTGACATGAATAAAAAACAAATCGCACTCATGACGATTCAACAGGCATTGCAAAATACCAATTCTGCGAGTCCTCAAGAAGCGCTTGAGATCGAGTATATCTACGGTTCGGCCGATTTGGGTAAATTTGATGATATGGGACCTGTACTGATTGGGATTTTTGTGTTCTTTTTTACATTTTTAATTTCGGGAATCTCATTCTTGAGAGAGCGAACATCAGGTACGTTAGAGCGATTATTCGTAAGTCCTGTGCGACGATGGGAAGTGATGTGCGGGTATTTACTGGGCTTTGGAGTGTTTTCGATGATCCAATCCACGATAATCTCGCTCTTTTCTATTTATGTGCTGGGCATTCCACTAGCAGGTTCGCTGTTCAATCTTATATTAATTACGGTCCTCATGGCGGTGTGTGCTTTGACGATCGGGACGTTGGTGTCTTCTTTTGCGGAAAATGAATTACAGGTGATGCAGTTTATTCCGATTATTATTGTGCCACAGGTATTGTTCTCAGGATTGTTCCAAATCGAGACGATGAGTCCGTTTCTTCAATGGGTAAGTTGGTTTATGCCTATCTTTTATGGTGCTGAAGCTATGCGTGATGTAATGATCAGAGGCAATGGGTGGAGTGAAATCTACGTGAATGTCAGTATTTTATTTACAATCACACTATTCCTCGTTATCGTCAATATACAGGTGTTAAAAAAATACCGTAATATCTAAGGTAAGCCTTGTATAGTTGAGGATGGAATCATGCGGCAATACAGCGAAGAAAGTGTCGCTACGCATCAACAACAAATACTACATGCTGCCGAAAAGGAGGAGCTTTATAAAGTTCTCTCGTTAGCACGAAGTCTTCGTGTCATAAATCGTAACCAGTTGGTTCGTCTGCTTCCGTTACAACGACTTGGCTATGTAGTCCTATTTCATGAACGATTTCTGCGAGAACAGATTTCTCACCAATGTTTTTATTAAAAACAAACAAAGCTTCTCTGTGTAAAAAAATGTCTTCCCATGGGACACATCACTTGCGTGAGAGGTGCGGAGCTTCTTGGAATAAAGGTTATATTAACGTCTCATATTGACGCCGTCCATAAAGAATTCTGCGGATTTGCTGTGTATCGCCTTATACAACATAAAACACAATGTAGTTGTTCACATGCAAAGTTCTATATCTGCGAAGACGAAGACCGGTGTCCTTTGCCAATACAAAGCGCTCAGGCATCTCGCTAAGGCTACCGATCTTCTCTAGGATAAGGTCGTAATACTTGATTGCAGCATCTGACGAAAGTGTCTTCAGATATTCTACAATATCACGCAGATCTTGCTGAGCGGTCTTGTAGATTTTTATTTTATACATTGCCCAACACTTCCGCTCTTAGTTTTTTAGCAAAAGCTAAGAAATCCTCTCCTTCATCGCCATTTGCAATCTCAGATTCCGCTTCAGCTAGTTTTGCATAAAGCTCAATCTGTGCTTGTTGTGTTTCGTAGACATCCCTACTCATTACAACCATATCTCCAACGCCTTTTTTGGTAATAAAAACAGGCTCACGGCTACTTCTGCAAAATTCGCTGATCTCATTTGAGTGATTTCTCAAATCTGTTATCGGTCTAATATTTGGCATCATCACACCACCTAAAAAATACATTTACACCCCTATAATATCGTAATTATGATATTAAAATAAACTTAATTATGATATCTACTTTTTGCACTACAACTGTTTATTCCTTCATGCATTCTCTATCCTCTAGAATTTTTATGATTACGTTCTCTACTGATTTCTATATACTCGAGCACATTTCCTCACAAATAGTGTAATTGCCACCATCGATTATGTCCGTTTTCTATATAATAAGGTTACTCCCATTGTGAATATATAAAAAATCATAAAATAAATAAAGTAATTATACTCCAAACTCAAATGGTGAATTGTAAGAGCAAAAGACATTAATATGAATATTGAAGAAATATTACTGACGGTACCTATTAAAGAATGAAAAGTACTGATATTGTTTTCACGACTTCGCTTCTTTAGCTTTATATATAAATCTTGAAGGTATATATAAAAAATAATTAAAATGATGATAAATAACGTTAAAAATATAAACTTGTTTTGAGTGCTTAGCATCAATATCGTTGCACCCATGGACACAACAAAAAATACATCGTATACTTTTCTTTGTATTTTAATCTATCATAGATATAGGTTCCTGCGATATTGCAAAGTTGAAACATGATATACAGGACCCCAAAAAAATGGATTGACATTCCTTTTTGTTCAAACAAGACTTGCCAGTATTGAAAAAATGGCTGTAAAAATAAGCCCACAAGCATAAATAAAATAATGACTTCTTGGGTATCGCGAATTTTACATAAATTTATAACTACATTTTTTAAACCCGTAAGGTTCACTCTATCCTTATTTATCATTCGACTAGATTTAACTTGAAATAAAGTCGCAATCAGTAAGCTGATGATAAAACATATCAAAGAAAATGCGTACATATGTCTAGAAATGTGTATATACAAAAAACTTCCGATTAAAGCACCTATGGCAGCAGAACTACTAGAAACATAAGAATTCCAAATCACAAATTGACGGATATCTTTGTCTAATTGTTTGATTTGATTAATGACTTCACTTTCCATGCTTCCAGAGCTTAGAGCTACACCAAATCCATACAATATCCAAGCCACAATTAAATAATATAGATGACCATGTCCAATATAAATCATGACATAAGCAAATAGCATAAAAGTGATGGACACCACATATATATTTTTCCTCGACCAGTGATCACTTAGATAGCCACTAGGTATTTCAAATAAAAATACCGTGATCATATAGGCAATTTGCAGATATGCAATTTGAGATAAAGATGTGCCTGAATCCAACAAAAAGATAGTTAACACCGCATGAGGAATCGTTCTGCCTACATTCATAAAAAAGAAGGACGCTAAATAATATACGATGTTTTTTTAATCATTAATGGATTGATCATATATATTCCTCAATTATTTCCTTTATTTCATTGCTATTTGTATTTTCACTAGAATCAATTGTGCCCTGTCTAATATGATTAAATCATTCTACATTTTGATTAAAAAAACAGTGGAAACAACAATGTAACGAGTGCTGCCCACAGTCCATATACCGGTAGATACTTCGTTACGGCATCTTGGATAGCTGAGATTCTGGCTTTGTTTTGTAAGAAACGCATATACGCGAACATCATCCAAATGAGATTAGCCCAAATCAGAATGTTTGCACCGAGTACCGCAATGCGATTGGGGGTAATTCCATAAGCAGACAGTCTGAATATAATCGCAGATAACGCTACACTGTCAATGATCAGTGCAAGAGCAATCAGAGCAACATTGATGTAATCCATAATGTGCTTCTTCGTACCATTGCCACTTTCCGTAATTGTAAACAAGGTAAGCATCAATACAATCAATAGGATTCCATTAAAAGTGATGAGGAAATCACGGTCCAAGAATGGATTACGTCCGATCCACATGACCGTGAGCAGATACACAAGCAATGTCACCAGTACCAGTGGACTGAAGATTTTGGCGAGATAAGGCGCGATATTTCTCGTCAAATTGAGGTTGCTCGAAACCAGATATGCAGCAACAATCGCAAGTCCAACTGCTCCAAATAATACGACATTTCTAAAATAAAAATCTGCAATATCTATGCCGACAAAGCTAAACAATTGTATCGTTAATGCAGTGAGCAAGATTCCCGCGATGGCCATACTTACGTAGAGAATGAGCCATTCTCCATTGAATTTGAGATACGCTAATCTGCTACTCCCTATCCGATATTCATTTCCCGTATATGCAAGCCCTACTACCACCCATAGGAATATAGGCATGTGTAGATAAGCCATCACCATAGCGTCTGTAAGTTCGACGGGAAATCCATTTATGTATATGCCAGAGATGAGAAATATCGATACAAGTACATAGATCACGCTTTTTCGAGGCATGTTTTGGTATACAAAATAGATCGCTATAAAAGGCAATATCCCAAATACAAGGTTGACAGGCGCTATGGCCTCCTGTTCGACAAAGTGAAAAATGATCCGCATGATGATCCCGGCAAGAATCGCCAATACACCCATGATGATAAAATCTTTCTGAAACAAGAAAGCCTTGTGTGAGTGTGGGTTCTTCTGGAAATACAGCCTTTCATACCATGCAACAAGCACTTGCGAATCGGGATTTTGTTCCCACACAGATGCAAACGCCTGCTTGAACGCTTCGGGCTCTTGTCGATATATACGCTCTAATTCATGAGCGTTATCCTTATGTTGCATGATATCATTGTGTATATCCATATTTTTATCCCTTATCATCGTTACTATCTCCTCATCATTATCATTATCTTCTAAATCTTTCTTAGCTTTTTATCATTATCACGATCATTATCATTAACACTATCATCCTTATCGTTATATCATCTCAGAGTTCTGATGTTTTAATCAAGTACATTTTGATATTTGCTTTTTGTGCTTCAACAACTTCTTCTTCCATACGCACTTTATCCTGAGGGTTCGGATCTTCATTCAGGAAAAGGGTATCTTCTCTGACATGATACCCACTTAGGATCTTATTCTTCAGCTCTGAGAGCATCTCGCCAATCTTATATTCAATCGTATCTGCTGAATTGGATTCCATCTTACACTTCTGTAGATAAGGATATAGCTTCTGATATACGAAATCTCGTAAATCATCGCTCGTTATTGCTTTATGATGATCAAGTTTACCCTGTTCATCTTTAGGGGCTATCCAGACATCCCATCTTTCCATAGCAACTCTAGTGACCAACCGCGTTAGAATATATCAAGTTGCGTATCTCTGCGCAAAATCTGAAGGTATTCCTCATACGCAAATACACGGTTTCTTCTGACATTTTCCACCATCTGTAAGATACACAATTGGACGAGGCGGTCTATAGCTTGAGATGCCGTATTATAGGAAATGTCTAGGGCTTCACTTGTTTTCTTAATGTCAATAATCGGGCACGATTCTATATATTGAAATACGTTCATGATGGTTTTACCTGTATGCTCGGTCATTTGTATAAGCTTCATATTTCTCTCATGAAGTGCGATAAGCTCACGAATGGTAGTAATCGCATCTTGCGCCGATTCATAAATTGCCAAGAGAAAGAACTTTATCCATTGTTCGAAGTTTCCTTTCATTCTCACTTCGGTCAAACGATCGTAGTACTCTATTCTATTTCTTTTTAGAAAGTACGAAATATATAACGTCTCACAACTTAATATTTTTTTTTCGATCAGATACAGGTTGATGAGAAGTCTACCGATTCTGCCGTTACCATCTAAGAAAGGATGAATCGTTTCAAATTGATAATGAATGAGTGCTATTTTAATTAAATGATCGATGTCGTCCTCTTCATGGATGTACTTTTCTAAACCTTGCATCGCTTTGTGCATATCTTCAGGATTTGGTGGGATAAATCTAGCATTTTTCAAATTGCTTCCTGCAGGACCTATCCAGTTCTGGCTGAGTCTAAATTCACCTGGATTTTTCTCGCTGCCGCGATTGCCCTCCATCAATATGGCATGGATTTCCTGTATAAGTCGATTGCAGATGGGAAGTTCATTTAGTCGCTCCTTTGCATATTGAGAAGCTCTGATGTAATTCACTACATCTGCTATGTCTTGATTCGTATTTTCTTCGAGATTCGGGTCCAGTATGTCATCCAGTGTTGCTTGAGTACCTTCGATTTGCGAAGACAAGAGCGCTTCCTTGCGGACATACATCGACACAAATAGCTGTATATCAGGCGCTTGTGAGGATATACCCTCCAAGATGCCGATGCTTCGATTTGCCTTACTCAGTAACTGAATCGCATCTTCATCCAGCACAAGAGCTGGATATGGGGGTAATGGACTCGGTAGAAATGAATGGTATTGAAGTTCACCTGTTAGATTCGACCTTAATTCTCCTGCTCTCTTTTTCATACGGGTACCTCTTCACTGAGTGATTTAGCTATATCATACCAAATTTATTTCATTTTTTCAAATAAAATGAAATAATATACTATATTTTTAATACTTATTTCTTTTTTTATAATAAAATGAAATAAAGATGAATTTCATTTTTCTTACTTCATTTACAGTGCGTCGGATCACCCATAAATATCTGTTCGATGTTCAGGTATCACCATTACCGCATCATCGATTCTTGCAAGAATTCTGTCTCAGATTTTCGCAATTCAAAAGTTTTTCTTCCATTTGAAACAAGTAAGATATAAACCTCATTCGCTTTGTGATAGATAATGAAGCCTCCAAGACCGGTGCTTGCACAAAAACTTGTTCCGGTTACGCACCATTCAGGGAATCGTGAAGGCCGACATGATTATAGAACCAGACATTGGCAATAATCCCTCTCCTTAAGGCACGGGGATCTCCTAACTATGCATTCCTTCAACCGTGATAAAGCAAAGGATTAGACATCCCCCCTATGGATTCGAGTGGTTATTAAACGAAGTGGTGACGTCGATCTCGTATTCAATTGAAGTTTCATATTTCCCTTCATACGTAATATATTTTTTAACGAAGGCATTAGAAGAAGTGAGGTGTATGTATGGTTGACGGTTTTGTTTCGCGTTCTGTTGACGAAGTTCAGTTCTGGTCGCGTATCATGAAGGAACACTCTCTCTTTCTGAAATTAGGCTTCCGTTGTGAGGACACGCAGTTAATTGTACTTTATTATTTTATACATTGCCCAACACTTCCGCTTTTAGCTTTTTAGCAAAGCCTCGGAAATCCTCTCCTTCGTCGCCATTTACCATCTCTGAACCTGCTTCAGCACGTTGAGTGTAATGCTCAATCTGTGCTTGTTGCTTTTCGAAGACTTCCCTAATCATCACAACCCTATCTCCAATACTATTATTTGGAATAATAACTGACTCTCGGCTACTTCTGCAAAACTCGCTGATCTCGTTTATCACTCACTGTCAAGCAGAATCGAAACACACGATTACTTTCGAAGGATTTTATCCATGGTTTTACCTTTAGTCAATTCATCAATCAGTTTATCCAAATATCGAATTTCCTGCATGATCGGTTCTTGGATGTCTTCTATCCTGACACCACAAATTACTCCCTTGATTAAAGTTCTTGACGGATTCAAGAAAGGAGCATCCTTAAAGAATGTCTCGAAGTCTGTGTGTTTGGTTAATTGTTCCTCCAACTCATTCTGAGTGTATCCGGTCAACCAGCGAATGATTTCATCCACTTCTGATTGGTTACGTCCTTTTTTCGCAGCCTTTGTAAGATACAAGGGATATACCCTTGCAAAACTCATTGTATATATTCGATGTTTGGACATTACACAACCTCCTGATATGTATACCACCCGATCCATATGGCTTGAGGAGACAAATAGCATGTCACGAAGATCCCCGGATTCCTTGGCGGAAAAACTACATATGACCACTCACTGCTTTGCTACATATCTTGTCAACTTACCATAAGTGTGTTGGATGATCAATCCTTTTTCTAACATGTTTTTCAGTAAATGAATGGTATGAGTCGTCCCTATATTTAGGGTATTTTCAACATCAGAGCGCGTGATTTCTTTTTGTGTGACTAGAAGGTAAAGCATGGATATGTGCTTCTCATTTTCAAATTTTGTGCCATTATAGAAATCAATCGTTTGTATGTTTTTCTTTTTTTCGCTAATTGGACTTTTACGAGGTGCATATGGAATGGTAATGCGATAGCTTTCATAATGATTTATGGTTTATACCCCCTATTTTCACCTTTTTTTGTGGTATATTACATAGTGAAGTTTTAACAAATAGAGGTGATCCTAATGAATCGAGCGTTGATTTTACAGCAAATCAAAGAAATCTTAGAGAAGCAACTCTTGCCTCCACACACGAAAGTGTATTTATTCGGGTCTTGGGCCAGAAACCAACCCAAGTCGAAGACGCATTCCGTTCGTTAAAAACAGATTTAGGTGTCTGTCCGGTTTACCATCAAACAGCGGATCGGACAAGAGCTCACTTATTCATTTCAGTGCTCGCTTACCACATGTTAATTTGCATTGAAGAACAACTAAGACAGAACGGCGACCATCGCAAATGGTCTACGATCCGTAAAGAGCTTTCCACTCATCTTATCCACCTCCGTAATTAGCAGCTAACCTATATTCAGGATAAGTATACCCATAATATAGGGTATTACTAGATGATTTGCTAAATTGTTAAGTGGGTGAAGATTGTTTATTCTCACTCGGAATGCACTGTCTGATAGTGATTTGACTTAATGTATACGACGCAGAATATGGATAATTGCTTTTCTCCATCTACTATATCTATAATAAATTTGGAATCGCTTTCAATATAAATAAAGACTGGTGGGATTCAAATATGCGATTAGGCGGCCCTATCTTCAGGAATGAGGAAAAAGATCCAGCTAAGCTGGTTAAGCATCACCAACGGCTGGGTTATTCTGCTGCGTACTGCAGATACATCGCAGATGTCAGTGAACGAGAAGAGTTCAAGCAGGCGTTCAGGGAAGCGGATATCGTACTGGCCGAGTTGGGAGCGTATTGCATCAATATTTCAGACCCTAACATGGTACAGCAGGAGAAGAACATCACCGAAATTATTACACGCCTTCGTGAAGCGGAAGAAATGGAGGCGATCTGCTGCGTTATGCACGGCGGCAGCTACAATAATATGGGATGTGTGATGAGTCACAAGGATAATTTCTCGGAGGCGAACGTCGATCATAACATACGGGTGATCCAGCGTATCATTGACGAAGTAAAGCCGCGGAAAACAAAGCTAGTACTTGAGACAGAATCATACGTGCTACCGGACAATCCGGATGTCTACCTGCGGATGATGAAAGAGATCAATCGCGACGCATTTGCCGTTCATCTGGATCCAGTCAATATGACCTCCGATCCGAGAAGAGTTTATTACAACGGAGACTTTATCCGGGAATGCTTCGTTAAGCTCGGACCTTACATAGTCAGCTGCCATGCTAAAGATACGAATCTGATCCATCACGCAACGACACAAATTACCGAAACATTTGTCGGGGACGGCACACTCGATTATGACGCTTACTTAACTGAGCTGAGCAAGCTGCCGCAGGAGCCGCCGCTCATGATTGAACATCTAAGCGAAGATCAGCTGCCTGCTGCGTTGAACTATGTATTCAACAAGGCAAAGAAGCTGGGGCTATCGTTCAAACATGGGGAGAAGCGTGAAGTTTTTGGCTAGAAGTTATTATGCAGGTATGATCGTAAACCATTTTCTTGAGGGGGAATAAGAACAGATGAAACAAGCAGCTATCACCGGTGAAAGACAAGCGATCTTATTAGACAAAGAAATTCCCGAGCTTCGGGATGGGTGGGCGCTGGTCAAAATTCACGCCGCTCCGATGTGCGCAGAATACAAAAGCTTTGTAAAAGGCGACCATAGTGATTGTCTTGGCCACGAAGCTGCGGGAGAGGTTGTACAGGCTGCTCCTGGGAGTACGGTGAAGGTAGGCGACCGTGTCGTTGTCATGCCGCAATATCCTTGCGGGGAATGTGAGCTTTGTGTGCAGGGGGATTACATTCATTGCGAGCACAATCTTGATTACCATACGGCAACCATGACTCAGTATATTGCTAAGCCTTCCGCATTGCTCCCTAAAATCCCGGAAGGTGTCCCCTATGAGAAGGCCAGTCTAGCCTGCTGTGGATTGGGGCCATCTCACGGAGCGTTTGAGAATATGGGTGTTGATGCCTTCACAACCGTTCTGATTACAGGACTGGGACCGGTAGGATTGGGTGCTGTCATAAACGCCAAGTACCGTGGAGCGACTACGATTGCAGTCGAGATGCAGGAATACCGGATCAACTTGGCTAGAGAGCTCGGTGTGGATCACATTATCGACCCCCGTGACCCGGATGCGGTAAAGAAGATTAAGGCGTTGACCGGAGGAAAGGGACCAGACTGCGGGATAGAATGTTCCGGCGTCGTTGCGGCCCACCGTCTGCAGATCGATGCTGTCAAGAGATTGGGTCAAGTCTGCTTCGTTGGGGAGTGTGGGGCCGATACGGTTGTCCGCATTAGTCCTGACCTGATCCGCAAAGGCATTTCACTTACGGGCTCGTGGCATTACAATATCAATCATTTTCCCAAGATCATGCAGGTTATCCAAAACTCACTGTTGCTGGATAAGTTCATTACACATATTATTCCGATGAGCAAAATCCAGGAAGCATTTGAAGTTTCAGCTTCTCAGAATAATGGAAAAATCATTATAAAGCCTTGGGAGTGATCATATGAAAATCGGTATAAATTTGCTACTTTGGACTGATTCTCCCAACGCGGTCGAACATATTGCGCTGTTCCGTAAAATCAAGGCATGGGGATTCGACGGTGTTGAGATTCCGATCGATGGTTTGAACCGTGAAACCGCTGCCGCATTAGGTGCAGTGCTGGACGAATTAAACTTGGAGCGGACAACAATTTCGGCATTGGATGCCTCCCAGGCTGACCCGGCAAGCCGGGATGCGTTACTCAGACAGGCCGCGGTGGACGCCTTGAAACGGAACATCGAACATACTAAGGCCGTCGGTGCGGAGTTAATGTGCGGTCCGCTGTTTCAGGGACTCGGTCGCTTTACCGGGCGAGGACCCGAGACCGATGAATGGAACTACGCGGTGAAGACGATACGGGAAGCCGGGGAATATGCCCAAACTCTCGGGATTAGGATCGCCCTGGAGCCACTGAACCGATTCGAGATGTATATCGTCAATACGATGGCTGACGGCGCCAGGTTTGTCCGTGAGGTGGGTCTTCCCAATGTGGGTCTGCTGGCGGATACCCATCACGGAAATATTGAAGAGAATGACGTAGCTGACGCCTGGCTACACGCAGGCTCGCATATCACCCATGTACATATTTCCGAGAATAACCGCGGTGTGCCGGGGAGTGGGCATGCCATCGGACCGAATATATTCAAGACACTAGAACAGATCGGGTATGACAGCTGGGTTACGATTGAAGCGTTCGGTCTAATTGTGCCGGGCTTGATCCCGAGGCTACATCTGTGGCGCTCCTATGCCGAGCATAATGACGATGCGGCAAAGCTTGGATTAGCCTTCATCCAGGATCAGATGAAAGTGAGAAAGTGAGGTAAACCTATGCCCAGTGTGAGAACAAATGGCATTGACATGCATTATGAGGAACGCGGTAGCGGTGAGCCGTTGATCCTGCTTATGGGATTGGGTGCGGACGGACCGACCTGGGAAGATCATGTGAAGGTATATGAGCGCCATTTCCGCTGCATTCTCGTCGATAATCGTGGTGTCGGAAGGTCCGAAAAGCCTGAAGGCCCTTACAGTACTCGCATGATGGCGGAAGATACGGCCGGATTGATGAAAGCGCTACATATCGAGAGAGCTCACGTGTCAGGTATCTCCATGGGCAGCGGAATCGCCCAGGAGCTGGCCCTGCTCCAACCCGACCGTATTCAATCGCTTACACTCATCGCATCCTGGGATCGATGCGACACCTATACGGCACGGATCTTTGAAGCTTTCCGATCGCTGAGGGCTACTTCCGATCCAGTAGCTTTCAATCGTCTGCTACAGCTCTGGATATTTACGCCTGAGTGGCACAATAACAGACTCGACGACCTGCTTCAAAGAGAGGAGGCGGGGAAGTCTTACGCATATCCAATGCCGCTTCACGCATTCCAGGCGCAATGTGACGCCTGTATCGCCCATGATACCGTGGATCGCCTGCATGCAATCCAGGCTCCCGTGTTGGTAACGTCCGGCGATATGGATCTATTCACACCGCTTCATTACTCCAAAGCGATTTCAACCAGCATTCCTGGTGCTGAGCTCGCGGTATTCGCAGGTGGAGGCCATACCCACCATTGGGAGAAGCTGGACGCCTTCAACGAGAAAACACTGACATTTCTTCTGAAACATCAAGTATAGGATAGGTACAAGGAGGTCAACAAGTTGAATCCAAAAATTTCAATTGGCTCTTGGGCGTTTGCATTCGGACCGTTCGCGTCATCACCTTGGCCATTCACCCGAATTCTGCAGTATGCCAAAGAAGCCGGCTTCGAAGGAGTGGAGATCAACGGCTTCGCCCCCCATCCGACTCCCGAGAGTCATCCTACCCGGGAAAGCCGACTCGAACTGCTCCGTGAAATCGAATCTTATGGTTTGGGCATATCAGGCTATGCACCTGACTTTACATCGGTTCCTCCGGCGATTGTCGAGAAAGAGCGTTATCTGGAACGGTTGAGGAGCTATATCGACTTTTCCAGGGTTTTAGGAATCACAACCATTCGTGTTGACACGGTTAGCCCTCCTGAGCATCTAAATGAACAGGAATATCAAGTAAGGTTCCAACGGCTTGTAGAGACGTGGCGCGCTTCCGGTGCGCTGGCGGAAGAAGCGGGTATGCGAATCGTATGGGAATTTGAACCCGGCTTTTGGCTGAATAAACCGAGTGAAGTCAAGCGAATGGTGGAAACGGTGAATCACCCTGCCTTCCAGATCCTATTCGATACGAGTCATGCTTACATGAGCGGCGTGGTCGGTGCTAGGCACGATGAAGAGAAGGAGATCCTTCCTGGAGGCATTGTTGAGTATGCCCGTCTGTTGAGTGAGCACATCGGACATTTTCACCTGATCGACTCGGACAGCACCCTGCATGACGAAGAGACCAGCACGCATGCCGCATTCGGAGCGGGGCTGATCGACTTCCGCGAAATCCTGAGCGAGCTGAAACCTGTTATCGGGACTATGGAATGGTGGTGCGTGGACTTCTGCTTTAATGCCGAAGTCGAAGAGTGGGGCAGACAATCCGTGCCATTCATCCGGGAACGAATCAGGGAGGTGGGCTAATATGTCAATTCAGTTCGGCTGCCAGACCTATACCTGGCAGATGTCGTATGAGAAATACAAGAATTCGTTCGCCGATATTCTCGATACAATCAAGAAATCCGGCTTCAGTGGTGTCGAGGCGGAAGTTTGTATGCTGGGTTCCTTCTATGAGAATCCTAGTCTGCTGCAAGAGGCACTGGCAATGAGAGGACTCGAATTGGCTGCACTTACTCTGGCGCTTCCTTGGCTGCAGATCGAAGAAACGAAGCAGGAAAAGGAAGAGGCGGACCGGTTGTTCAGATATTTGAAACATTTTCCACAGACCAAGCTCATCCTCGTGCAGCTCCCTGGTGAGAATCGTGCTAACCTGGTGGAACGCCAGAAGAATGGTCTGAGCTGCGTCAATGCAGTTGCCAAAAGGGCTTATGAATCTGGGATTATCAGTGCCTATCATCCGAATTCACCGGAGGGCTCGGTGTTTCGGACAGCTGAAGATTACGAAATCATGTTTTCAGGCCTTGATTATCGATATGTTGGCTACTGCCCGGATTCGGGTCATATCGCTAAAGGCGGTATGGATGTGATGCAGGTATTCCGGAACAATGGCCCTCAAATCCGTCACGTTCATTTCAAGGATATATCCACGGATCAGCAATGGCGAACGATGGGACAGGGTGTCATTGATCATGGGGGGATCGTTAAATTACTCCAGAATACCGGCTATGAAGGATGGGTCATGGTGGAGGAAGAGTCCGATCAAGCGGAAGCGGATCCTGACCAAGCGACGGACGAGAACGGCAAGTATGTGAACGATGTGCTGCTATCAATCTGAGAATGAGTTCGAATTCCATCGCTTAGAATGAAAGGAGGTATACAATGGCAGCAAATACAGTAACGGAGGTCGATCGTTTATCGTCTGTCCCCCCCGTATTTAATAAAGGAAGGGTAGCGGTATTCAGAAAGCAGCTTAGACGTTATTGGCAATTATATCTTTTGGTACTGATGCCGTTAATTTATATAATTGTTATGAAATATATTCCTATGTTGGGTGTACAAATCGCGTTCAAAGAATACAACATCGTCAAAGGAATGTGGGGAAGCGATTGGGTTGGTCTGCAATACTTTAGGCAATTTTTCTCTTCGCCTAATTTCTATCCTATTGTTAAGAATTCGCTTCAGATTAGTATGGTGACCTTAATTTTCAATTTTCCGGCTCCGATTATTCTGGCCTTGTTTCTGAATGAAATTCGCACAGGGGTTTTTAAGAATACTGTGCAAATGGTGACGTATGCACCCCATTTTATATCAACAGTGGTGATGTCTGGAATGATTCTGCTGTTCTTGTCTCCGACAGGTGAAATTAGTAAACTGTTCAAAATTCTGGGCATTGAGCCTGTTAATTTCATAGCTATAGCAGATGGTTTTAAATATCTATATGCTTTGACGGACATGTGGCAACACATGGGATATGCTTCGATTATTTACCTAGCTGCATTATCGGGCATCAATCCTGAACTATATGACGCGGCTAGAGTGGATGGAGCCTCTCGTTTCAAAAAAATGTTGCATATCGATTTACCAGGCATCATGCCGGTTATTGTCATATTGCTAATCTTGGCTACCGGGGATGTGTTGAATGTTGGATTTGAGAAAACCTACTTGTTGCAAAACAACTTTAATTTACCGGGTTCTGAAGTTATAGCTACGTACGTCTATAAAGTAGGATTGGTTAATTCCAATTACAGTTATTCTACAGCAATAGGTGTCTTCAACTCGATTATCACATTCACTCTGCTGATTTTCGTTAACTGGATCGCTCGCCGTACTTCAGAACACAGTCTATGGTGATATTAGGTAAAGAAGGTGTATAGATGACAAATAAATCCAGATTTAATGAAAATATGTCCGATCGAATTTTCCTTAGCTTCATCTATTTTGTATTAATTGTTATTCTAGTGATTATCTCCTACCCGTTGCTTAATGTTGTGAGTTCCTCAATCAGCTCTTCGAGTGCCGTTATTGCTGGACGTGTTTCCATATTTCCAGTGGAACCCACACTGGTCGCTTACAAAACGATATTTGGAAGTTCAAAACTGTTACTCGGTTACCTGAACTCCATCATTTATACGGTAGGGGGAGTCTTGGTACAGGTTACTCTGACCGTCATGATCGCTTACCCTCTGGCACGAAAGCAACTTTATGGAAGAGGGATCATCACCGCTCTATTAGTGTTTACGATGTTCTTTAGTGGCGGTCTAATACCGACTTATTTGATCGTTAAAGCACTCGGTATTCTGGATACGCGTTGGGCGTTAATTATTCCTGGAGCATTGGCCGTCTTTCAGGTCATTATAGCTCGTACATTCTTTCAGACTACTGTTCCGGATGAACTGTATGATGCTGCCGAACTGGACGGAAGTAGTGAATTCGGTATCTTCTGGCGTATAGTTCTTCCTCTTTCAAAGCCGATTATCGCTGTTCTTGTTCTGATCTATGCCGTCGGCAACTGGAATGCTTACTTTGACGCAATGATCTATCTGAATTCGGAGAGACTGTTCCCGCTTCAAATTATTCTTAGGAATATTCTTATTCTCAATGCGCGACCCGGTGTAATTATCACAGATCCTGCGAGAATGATGGCTATGCAGGAGATGGCAGCATTGCTCAAATATGCGCTGATTGTCGTTGCTAGTTTACCGATTCTAATCTTCTATCCGTTTATTCAAAAGTATTTTGTTAAAGGAATGATGATCGGCTCTTTAAAAGGATGATAGCTGTTACATGATTCATCAAATATAGTAACAGAAAAAAATACAGGGAGGTATTTATTAATGAAGAAGCTTTTCGTATTACTCATGGCGGTAATTTTGGTGTTAAGTGCATGTTCGAGTTCGGATTCAAGCGAGACTGCGGTCAACACTGACACAGCAGAAAAGGAGTCGATCGAAAAAGTATCCCTGCCCGTTTTTTCATGGCAATCGCCTCCTATCGCAGATTACGACAACAACGATCTGACGAATTTATTAGAGGGGAAATTTAACGTTGAATTTGAGTGGACTTTGGTTCCTCAAGATGCTACATTGGAAAAACAGAACGTGCTTCTTGCCAGTGGTAACTATCCCGCTGTGTTCGTAGCTGGTCTGTTTAGCCAGAATGATCAAATCAAATTAGGGAGTAACGGGATATTGATTCCATTAAACGATTTGATCGCTGAATATGGACCCAATATCAGGAAAGCTTTTGAAAAATCGCCTTACTTGTTGAAAGGCGTTACGGCTCCTGATGGCAACATCTACGCTTTACCAGGTCTAGAAGAATGTTACCATTGTGATTATGCCCAAAAGATGTGGATTAATAAAGACTGGCTCAAAAAATTGAATCTTTCGATGCCTACGACGACAGACGAGTTGTATAACACATTAAAGGCTTTTAAAGAGAAAGATCCGAACGGTAACGGAAAGAAAGATGAAGTTCCCCTCACCGGTGCGATTAGTTGGTGGCACGCTGAACCGACTTATTATTTAATGAATTCCTTCGCATATGCTTCGGATGCTAACTTCCTGACCTTGAACAATGGCAAAGTCGGATTCAACGCGAACAAACCAGAGTGGAAAGAAGGCTTAACTTTTATCCGAAAATTATTTGCTGAAGGATTAATTGATCAGCAGGCATATACGCAAAATTTTGAGGGGTTACAAAAAATCGCCAACAATCCGAATGAGGTGATCATGGGTGGCTTTACCGGCGGATGCTGTGTTCCAACAACCGGAGATGATGGAAGATGGACACAATATGAGGTTGTTCCTCCGGTTAAAGGACCAGGTGGCATTCAATTCATAGGATATTTCGGTGGTAATGTAGCCAATGGACAATTCGCGATCACGGATAAAGCTACAAAAGATCAGCAGATTAGAGCCATCCAAATCGTTGACTATTTATTTTCAACAGAAGGATCTCTTGACTCCATGTATGGTCCGAAAGGAATTGGATGGTTTGATCCAAAAGAAGGCGAAACTGGAATCGACGGAAAACCGGCCCTATATTCAGCTGTAGAACCTTACGAACGTCCGGATAAGAAAAGCGTCACCTGGGATACTTCTTTGAAATACACACCTGCCGAGCTCTTTAATGGGCGTGCGCAGGGCCAGGATGTTACGAAACCTGACGGTTTTGAAAAACATCTTGCGGTTCAAACAGACAAACTAGCCTCTTTTAAACCAGCAGAGCTGTTCCCTCAAGCCATATGGTTTAGTCCGGAAGATGCGCTAAAACTTGCACAGATTAAAACGGATATTACCAATTACATTAATACGAATGCCGTCCAGTTCATCAGTGGACAAAAGGATTTGAACAAAGATTGGGATGCTTATGTGAATGGCTTCGGCGGTCTTGGATTGGATGAATTTATTAATAAAAATCAAGAAGCGTATGATCAACAATATAAGAAGTAAGAGGTAAACAAAAAATCGAGTCTGCATTTTCATTGCGGACTCGATTTTAATATATTCATAATGCTCAGGAGATGTCTATATGAATAAGCCTTGGTACTACCGCATGCTGTTGTCTTACCTGCCAATCTTTTTTTTGATTACCTCTTTCCTGTTCTTCATTTTTTTCCAGGAATTGAGCTCGCAGTTGAAAAGAGATGCTGTAAAAGCAAACCAGGTTCTGAATCTTATGGCCATGGATAAAGTGGAGAACGCACTGGAATCAGTCGAATATGCGATTGTCAATTTCTCGCTGAACAACAAGATTCTTAGTGAATTTTTTAGGGAAACAAACAAGAAAAACCTTTATCTCAACCTGGAAATGTTAAAAGAAATAACCGTATTAAAACGGCAAAATCCATTGATTGATTCCATCTATTTGGTAAGGAATCATGATAAAATCGTGCTCACGGAAAAATACATGTTTTCACTTAACGAATTTTCGGATTATGCCTATATCGAAGAGGTGGAAGAAACCAAAGGTTGGGTTAAATGGACATCACCGAGAAGTTATAAAGAGTTCGTTAAAGTACCGGAAAAAAACGTTATCACGCTAGCTAGAAGCTTCTATACTCCCCTCGGAGAACAATGTCTTATCGTTGCATTAGTAAGAACGGATACCATACGCTCGCTAGTCGAACAGATTTACAACCCCGAAATAAGCTTCGTCACCATCGAGGGAGGCAATGGTAAGCCCGTATTCGACAATATGAACTCTTCGGCAGATCAAGAGATACTCGCGACTAATAAATCGTCTAATCTAGATTGGACATTCCGCAGCGGTATGGTTAATGGAGCTTTCGCCAATCTGGCTTTCGAGGTGTCTACATTCTGGGTAATGCTTGGCGTGGTAACCGTCATTCTCGGCTTGGTTGCGATTATCTATGTGACACGTCGAAACTATCAGCCCTTGGGGAATGTTGTATCCCACATACAGTCTCACTTCAACGACAAATCGGATCACGTCAGAACAGGAAACAATGAATTCGTGCTCATCGAATCGGCAATTGAAGCTTTGATGAAACGTTCAACAATTACCGAGAAGCGGCAAGAGGAGGAGATTACTCTCCGCAAAAAACATTTTCTCTATGAAGTTATCGAGGGGATTCGCCATGTCACCGAAGAAGAATGGGTAGCAGAGATGGGGAAGTACAATCTACCGGGTCGGTTGCACGGAGCCCAAGTACTTGCCATTGAGATCGACAACTATGCAGCCTTCTCTCATAACTTTACGAAACGGGATCAATATCTGTTCAAGTATGCTATACATAATAGTGCAACCGAAATCTTCTGTAATCACTCACTGTCCAGTTGGAGTGAATGGGTGTCAGGGAACCGGCTGATCTGTATCGTGCTTCAATCTGAACATGCCGATACGAAACGAAACCGGCAAGCTTGCGATGAATTCCTCTCATGGGTGACCCATCACCTGCCTTTAACGATCACAGTAGGTATTGGGGCAATGGTAGGCCGCCATGATCAAATAACAGAGTCTTATCAAGAAGCGCTCTTCGCACTCAAGTATAAATTTTTCAAAGGTTTGGGTACTGTCATTCCGCTTGCAGAAACGAATGCAAGGCATGGCGCTGAGCTTTTCTCCTATCTGCAGCCCATTCGCTCACTAGCTCATGACTTCCGGATTGGAGCGGCAGGCTGGAGTGAAACGTTCAAGCAGCTATTTGCCGATTTCCAATCCGATTTTTTGTTGGCGGATGACGTTAGAAACCTATTAGACTATATGATTTTCCAGTTGGACAGAAAAATCGGCGATCTTGCTCCCGAATATCAGAAACCTTGGAACGAGAAGGGAATGTCATCGCTCACAGATGTGCTCGAGTCCGCCGAGACGCTGCACGATATCCAACTAAGGTTCTTCAATATACTATATGAAATCGGGGAGATGATCGGCAATGCTCACGAGGCGAACAATCACCACCAACTTCTATTGGAAGTGAGAGGATACATTGAAGCGCATTTTACGGATCTGGATATGTCTCTCGATCGTTTGAAAGAACAATTTGATTTGAATCCCAAGTATCTTAGTCAGCTATTCAAAGACAAGTTTGGTGAAGGTTTCATGGATTTCCTGATCCGACTTCGGATTGAGCGTGCTAAGGAACTGCTTCAGACTACATCCGACCCCGTTCAATCCATATCAGGTAAGGTTGGTTATCTGAACGTGATTTCATTTACGCGGACTTTCAAGAAAATAACGTCCATCTCCCCGGGAGATTTTCGCAAACAAATGAGACAGTAATCATAAAAAATCAAAGAGGAGTAGTGATGATGAGCCAGGTACAACGAATTGGAATGGTGATTAAGGTAAAACCTGAGAAACTGGAGTTATACAAGAAGATGCATGCGGATGATTATAAAGGTGTGCGCGATCTGCTTTCGGAATACCATATGCGCAATTTCTCTATCTTCTTACATCCATTGGAAGACGGTCAACTGTACCTTTTCGGGACCTACGAATATGCAGGGGAGGATTACGAAGCGGATATGGCCAAATTGGCTGTGGAGCCTCGGAATAAAGAGTGGTTGAGCGTAACGGACGACTGCCAGATTCCATTGAAAGGTACAACCGGATGGGCCATCATGGAACAAGTTTATTACAACGAATAAATGGAATAGTCGTCTTGAACTTAAGGATTTAGGGGAAGAGGAAGTCGTATGAGACTGGATGCACATCAGCACTTTTGGATCTATAACAGAGATGAATATCGGTGGATGGATGAACGGCATGAAGCGATCCGTAATGATTTTCTGCCTTCTGATCTGTTGCCGCTATTGCAGCAGCTTGAATTTGACGGCAGTATAGTCGTGCAGGCACGACAATCGATTGAGGAAACGGAATGGTTGCTGTCATTAGCTAAGAAGAACAGCTTTATTAAAGGGGTTGTCGGATGGCTTGATCTATGCTCCGACAACATCGATGCACAACTTCAGAAGTACAGCATAAACCCGAAGCTTAAAGGAGTCCGTCATGTCGTACATGATGAACCCGACGATGGATTCATGCTCCGCAAGGATTTCAGACATGGAATTTCATTGTTGGAACGTTACGGATTGACCTACGATTTACTGTTGTTTCCACAGCATTTGAAGCCGGCTATCGAATTGATCCGCCTATTTCCTGAGCAGGCATTCGTTCTAGATCACATCGCCAAACCGAATATTATGAATCGGGAAATGCAGCCATGGAAGGACGATTTGCGCCGTCTTACAGAACATCGAAATATATACTGCAAATTGTCGGGAATGGTTACAGAAGCCAAACTGAATGCTTGGCAGGAGAGCGAATTCGAGCCTTACCTTGATGTTGTATTCGATGCATTCGGTCCAGAACGACTCATGATTGGCTCCGATTGGCCAGTTTGTAATTTGAGTGGCTCCTATCCATCTGTTATGCAAATTGTCATGAATTATATTACTAAGTATCCTGAAGATACTCAAAAAGGCATTCTAGGAGAAAATTGCCGAAAATTATATAAGATTCACGAATAGATTAAATGAGGAGAGTTGAGACATGAAATACCGCATACTGGGAAACACAAGTTTATCGACATCCGTATTAAGCTTCGGGGCTTCCTCTTTAGGTTCGGTCTTTCGCGATATTGATGAGGCAGAGGGCATTCGTACCGTTCATGAAGCGTTGGATTTGGGCATAAATTTACTCGATGTCTCCCCTTTCTATGGGTTGACGAAAGCGGAGACGGTTTTGGGCAAAGCCCTCGAAGGCATTCCCAGAGACAAGTATATTCTGTCGACCAAGGCAGGAAGATATGGTGAGGATGAGTTCGATTTCTCTCCGGCACGAATTATCCGCAGTGTGGATGAGAGCTTGCAGCGACTTAAGCTGAACTATATCGATATTCTTCACCTGCACGATATCGAACATGTCGACATCAACCGAGTCATTGAGGAGAGTATACCGACACTGTATATGCTGAAAGAGCAAGGGAAAATACGTTTTCACGGGATATCGGGCCTTCCTCTTAAAATCTATCCCACTGTGATGGACCGTGTACAAGTAGATGCGATGATTACTTATTGTCATTACTCCATTAATGATACTTCCTTACTCGATTTGCTGCCGTATCTGGAAGAGAAGAAGGCGGGCGTGATTAACGCTTCACCGTTATCGATGGGCCTGCTTACCCATAGAGGCACGCCCTCCTGGCATCCGGCTACATCCGAGATTAAGGAGGTTTGTAAGAAAGCGGCAGCGTATTGCGCAGCCCGAGGAGCCGAACTGGCCAAACTGGCGGTGCAATTCTCCGTCGAGAATGAGCGTATTCCAACCACGTTGGTCGGAACAGCTAATCCTGAGAATATTCGCAAGAATGTACAGTGGATCGAAGAGCCGATGGATCGTGAACTGCTACTGGAAGTTCAACAAATTTTGCAGCCAGTTCTCAATAAAACCTGGCCAAGCGGCAGATTGGAGAATAATTAATGAAACTATAGTTGAATGCCTGAGTATTGGAGCGGATGCCCTCAGAATGGCAAATATTCGTGAAGGGGTCGGCTACCAAGCTAATGCTCCTCCATATGAAAGCCCCTCTTGGTCGATATTAGGTAGCCTTATCGCGTTACTACTCTACATTTACCGAATATCGTACAAAGTCAGTTCATGATTATGCTCGGGAAGCCATACACGCATTTTCCCTGGCTTGCGGTTATCCCATGCATAATAAGGTACTGCTACGAATGAATCCCTTTCTTGCTTACCCGTTGCGTAAATAGCAACTACACCCTCCAACAATTCATGCTCATACACTGCCTGAAAACGTGTATCATTGCTAACAGACACGTGATCTATAGAGTCATTGTCTATTTCCTCTAAGCAATAAACGATGGGTCCCCGCTGGATTGCAATTTTGTTGACATTCTCCTTCACATTCGGATGTGAACGCACCAACTGAATGGACAAATCAAAGTTTAATGAAATCTCGTCACCGGCCTTCCAAGCACCGCTTAATACCACATATCCCTTATGCATGGATGCACGATCAATTCTTTTGCCATTAAGATTTAACTCAAAGCTCCTACACCATCCAGGAATGCGAAGAAGGATCTCATACGGACTGGAGCAGGTTTCTTCGATACGGATAGAAACTTGGCCATTCCAAGGAAAATTTGTTGTTTGTTTTAATTTTACGATTTCATTGCCTATCTGCAACAATCCAGTACCTGCGATATATTGATTCACCAAAATTTGATGTTCATTCATTGCATACACATAATTCCCAATAGAAGGGATAAATCGAGCAATTTGTGTTGGGCAGCAGGAACAGTCATACCACTCGACTCTGTGATGGGTTCCGTCTGTTTCTAGTGGATTGACGTAGAAGTACTTATCACCGGATAGCGAGACACCTGATAATGCACCGTTGTACATTTCTCGTTCTACTACATCAGCATACTTGCTATCCCCATGAAGCAAGTTCATCCGGTGGTTCCAGTAAATCATCGCAACGGCAGCACATGTCTCGCAATATGCTGCTTGATTGGGTAGATCGTAATCCTCGGTGAATCCCTCATTGTCCACAGATGCACCAATTCCGCCTGTGATGTACATGTTTTTGTTTACCACATTGTCCCAGAGTCGATCCAAAGCGATCAAATATTCTTGATCTCCCGTTAATGCAGCGATATCAGTCATACCCGCATACATATAAACTGCGCGAACGGCATGGCCTGTCACAGCGAATACTTCGCGAACAGGAAGGTGGTCCTGCGCATAAGCCTTTCCCCAATCTTCTTTATCCCAGGTGTATCCTCTGCCATGACCGTGTCCTCTTTCTTCAAGAAACCAATATGCCAGCTTCCAATATCGAGCTTCATTGGTTTCCAAGAACAATTTGATCAGTGCTAGCTCAATTTCTTGATGTCCTGAAACCCAATGGCGCTTATCTGGACCAAATAAGGACTCGATGTGATCGGCCAACTTCATTGCGGTATCCAATAACTTTCTCTTACCTGTTGCTTGTTGATAAGCAATTGCTGCTTCAATCAGATGACCAGCGCAGTACTCCTCATGCTTGCCCATATCCGTCCATTTCTTATCTGGTTCAGAAAGCGTGAAATACGTTTGCAGGTAACCATTCTCTTCCTGGGCTGCAACAATATCATCAATGATGCGATCTGCTTGAGCTTCTAACTTGACGTCAGGTTGGTTCATCAAAGAATATGCTACACCTTCAATTACTTTGTATACGTCTGAATCATTATAGAAAATACCTTCAAAGTCACCATCTATCCGTCTAGCAGCTTTCGTAAAATTAGAGATTCTACCCGTATTCTCGCACTGGGCCAAACAAGATGGGATCGTTGTATTTTGCGAAATCTTCATTCTAGCTGACCAAAACTTATCATCTATACTTACTTGTGTAAAAAATACTGGTGCGAACAGCTGATACGGAAGTTTTTTTGTGCTATCAGTCACAAATCCAAATCTATCATTCATCATTTATAACCTCTTCCATCATGAACATACGAATAATTTGATTACCTGGGATCTTTCTAAGAAATATATATTAAAACCGATTTAATGCGAAGGCTCACATACAGGATTACCAATCTTTTCACTGTGCAACAATTTCTTAGCTTTCTCAGAAAACTGATCATAGGTTTGTTGCGGAATTTGGCTAGTTTAGCAACATCTCGTATTGTTGCCAATTATACAACCCATCTTTAGTGTATGTAACCGTTAACATAACTTTATGTTAATATTCAATTATTGTCAATATACCTTGCAGTGAAGCCGAATGTGGCTCAATTGTGGAAAGTATATGTCGATCGCAAGAAGCTCATGATTGAAGATGAACCTTAAATGAAATTTGCTAAGGAAATGAAATACCTTAAGCACATTCGACCATTTTCTATAGGCATAAAAAACACTGCAGGCTACTGCAGTGCTTTCATCGCGATATCAGTGCGATAATGCATCCCCGTGAAATGAATGTGCTTCATGGCGCGGTAAGCTTGTTCACGCGCAGCTGCAATCGATGGAGCCAGTGCAGTGATGCCGATTACACGCCCTCCACTTGTCACAACTTGCCCATCCTCAATCGCTGTCCCTGCGTGGAATATCGCAATATCCTGCATTTGCTTAGCTTCCTCTAACCCGCTAATGACATGACCTTTCGCATAAGGCCCAGGGTATCCTTCGGATGCTACAATGACACACACAGCTGCTTCTTGTTTCCATTCGATCACTTGCTGAGCTAGTGTTCCATGAACTACAGCAAGCATAATGTCTAGCAAATCACTAGCTAATCGCGGTAGAATGACTTGTGTTTCTGGGTCACCAAAACGCGCATTGAATTCAATTGTTTTCACACCAGTTGCTGTCATCATCAGTCCAGCGTACAACACACCTTTAAACGGTCTACCTTCTTGAACCATCGCTGTAGCGGTTGGTTGCAAAATCGTTTCGATTGCTTGTTGTATGATCTCTTGTGATATATGTGGAAGCGGTGAATATGTGCCCATGCCACCGGTATTCGGTCCTTGATCGCCATCATACACCGGCTTATGGTCTTGTGAAGCAACCATCGGTCGCACAACAGTACCATCAACAAAAGCGAGCAATGACATTTCTTGTCCTTGCAAATACTCTTCAATAACCACTTTATTACCAGACTCACCAAATACTTTATCTATCATGATGGCGTGCAGCGCTTGCTTAGCTTGCTCTAGGCTAAAAGCAACTGTCACTCCTTTTCCTGCTGCTAATCCATCGGCTTTTATCACAATCGGTACGCCTTGGCGTTCAATATACTGCCAAGCGGAATCGTAATCCTCAAATACTTCGAAGCTAGCAGTAGGAATGTGATATCTATTCATAAAATCTTTCGTGAAACTCTTACTGCTTTCCAATATCGCAGCATTGGCTCGCGGACCAAAAACAGCAATTCCTTGTTGTTCTAGATAATCGACAATGCCCAGGGAAAGCGGTTCATCTGGACCCACCACAACAAGATCAATTTGTTGTTGCTTAGCAAATTGACTTATCTTCTCAAATTCAAGTTCATGAATAGGTACGCATGTCGCAAGAGAAGCTATACCCCCATTGCCAGGTGCACAATACATGTGACTCACTTTGGAACTTTGCTTTAATTTCCAAATGATCGCGTGCTCTCTTCCGCCTCGACCAATGACGAGTATACGCATGTTTATTTCCTCCTCATGATCGTTAATGTTTGAAATGACGGATGCCTGTCATAACCATAGCAATTCCATACTCATTGGCAACGCGTATCGAATCTTCATCTTTTATCGAACCACCCGGTTGTATAACCGCTGTAATCCCAGCTTTCGCTGCTAACTCCAATGTATCGCTCATTGGGAAGAATGCATCTGATGCCATCACAGCTCCTATAGCTTTCGCGCCTGCTTGCTCCAAAGCAATTTTGGCAGCGCCCACACGGTTCATTTGACCCGCTCCGATACCAATCGTCATGTCTTCATGGACAATGACAATCGCATTGGATTTGACATGCTTAACCACTTTCCATGCCAACCATAATTGTTTCATTTCTGCATCGCTAGGTTTACGCTGTGTGACCTGTTGCAATTGAGTTGAATCCAGATGAAGTACATCGCGATCTTGAATCAAAACCCCGCCGTCAACGGAAGTAAGTACATGTTCTGCGACTCGCACACTTTCATCACCTAATCCATTCACTTGCAACAAACGAACATTCTTCTTCTGAATAAGAATCGCGATCGCTTCAGGTGTGAAATGCGGTGCAATGATGATTTCCAGAAATATATCGTGTAACAATCGTGCTGTAGGTTCATCTATGGGACGGTTGGCCGCAACAATTCCACCGAAGATCGATGTTGGATCTGCAGCATAAGCTTTCTGAAACGCTTGTACTATCGTGGCGCCAATACCTACTCCACATGGATTCATATGCTTCACAGCAACAACAGTAGGTTCACTGAATTCTTTGACGATATGCATTGCGGTATTGGCATCATTAATATTGTTATAAGATAGCTCTTTCCCATGCAATTGCTGAGCGGTCGAGATCGAGCAAGATTGTGCTATGGGTTTTCGATAAAAAGCTGCTTGCTGGTGTGGGTTTTCCCCGTAACGCAAGCTTTGTACTTTCTCATAAGTAACGGTATATCGCTCAGGAAATACTTCTCCGACTTGCTTAGATAAATACTCGCCGATCAACGAATCGTATGCCGCTGTGTGACGAAATACTTTAGCAGCTAATCGCTGACGTGTCTCAAGTGTCGTGTCTCCCTGTTGCTTGATTTCATTACTTACAAGCTCATAGTCAGCTGCATCTACAACAACGGTAACAAAAGCATGATTCTTAGCTGCTGAGCGAAGCATTGTCGGTCCACCAATATCTATGTTCTCAATGGCATGGGCTACACTGACATCTGGATTTGCAATCGTTTGTGCGAATGGATACAGATTCACAACGACGATATCAATATACGCATAGTTAAGTTTTTTCATTTGTTCACGATGTTCTTCATTGTCACGAACAGCGAGGAGTCCGCTATGTACCGCAGGATGAAGTGTTTTCACACGACCATCCATAATTTCCGGGAATCCAGTCACTTCTGATATCCCGATCACAGGTACGCCGTGTTCTTTAAGGAGAAGCTGTGTTCCGCCGGTCGATATAATTTCGATACCTTGAGCAGATAACGCTCTCGCTAGTTCTACGATTCCTGTTTTATCTGATACGCTGATTAAAGCTCTACGCATAGCCAATGGTTCCCCTCCTCTATTTTTTGGTGATCCGCTAGCTGCATGTCTTCATAGCCAAGGATCGCTATGTTGATGTGACGTTACACACATCTCGAATGTCATCATAACCATTCTCATCTTACACCTCTTGCACGATCACATTTCTTCCTGATATCTGAACACATCCTGTACGAAACCATCCGATGACTTGTGGCAATAATTCATGTTCCACCGTCTGAATTCGAGCTGTCAAGGACGCTTCACTTTCGCCTGGCATCACCTCAACGCATTGTTGAGCAATAATTGGCCCCGAATCTAATCCTTCATCTACGATATGAACAGTAACTCCTGTTACCTTGACTCCGTATTGATGCGCTTGTTGAACTGCATGCATCCCTCTAAAAGCAGGTAATAACGAAGGGTGCACATTGATTATTCGCCCTTCATATGCATGCACGAAGACAGCTGTAACGATACGCATGTAACCTGCCAAAACAACTAAGTCTATATGTTTTTCTTGAAGTTTATCGACAATCCTCTGTTCATATTGTTCACGGCTAGCATACATTCTCGGTTCGATCAGGAGTACTTCAATACCTGCTTCACGAGCGCGCGTAATTGAATAAGCCTGTTCGCGATCACACACGACTAGCTCTAACGATACATCAAGCCTTCCATCACGCACGCGATCAATGATCGCTTGTAGATTAGATCCATAACCTGAAGTACACACCGCTATACGATAAGGATTCATTTAGTATACCGTGCGATCAAATGTAACCACTTGTTCCCCTTGCGTTACATGTCCGATGACATAGATATCTTCATTATTCGCTTTCGCAATTTCGATTACTTCATCCGCATCTTTCCCATCGACAACGATCACCATGCCAATACCCATATTGAACGTACGGAACATTTCATGATGAGATAGCGATCCGCTTTGCTGAATCAAGTCAAATATCGGTAGAATGGGCCATGACCCTGTTTGAATATGTGCATTTATGCCTTCTGGTAATACGCGTGGAATATTTTCGATGAAGCCTCCACCTGTTATGTGAGCCATTCCTTTGATCTTCACGTGTTCCATAATCGCTAATATGGATTTCACATAAAGCTTTGTCGGCGTCAGCAATACTTGTCCTAGAACGTCATTCAGTGTTGCCATGTGCTGATCTAGCTTATACCCTTGTTCTTCAAGGAGTAGCTTGCGCACGAGTGAGTATCCATTACTATGCAATCCACTTGAAGCCAGTCCCAACAGGACATCCCCAGAAGAAATGGTCGAGCCATCAATCAGTTGTTTCTTCTCAACAACACCTACGGAGAATCCAGCAATATCATATTCACCATCATGGTACATCCCTGGCATCTCAGCGGTTTCACCACCGATTAATGCACATCCTGAAGCTACACATGCATCGGAAATCCCTTTGATAATTGATTCGATTTTCTCTGGAACGACTTGAGAGCACGCCAAATAGTCAAGGAAAAATAACGGCTCTGCACCTTGCACAATCAAGTCATTCACACACATTGCGACCGCATCGATCCCGATCGTATCGTGCTTGTCCATCGCAAAAGCAATTTTGAGCTTTGTGCCAACACCATCCGTACTTGATACAAGTACTGGTTCTTCATACTTGTTATTCAATTGAAATAACCCACCAAAGCCACCTAGATCGGTTAACACTTCCGGTCGAAGTGTCCGCTTCACATGTTTCTTCATGCGTTCTACAGCTTCGTTACCTGCTGTGATGTCGACTCCAGCTCGTTTATATGCATCTGACACGGGTTCACTACTCCTTCGACCCTATAATTAAATTCTCACTAGCCTATTAACCATCCTGACGTTGTTTCTCATACGATTTCAATCACATCCAGCTTTGGACTGTGGTGTGATTTCTGTCGGATAATGATTCGTAAAGCATGCCATGCAATAACCCGTTGATTCAGGGTCAGCGCCTTCGCTGATCGCTTCCACTAAACCCGCTTCACTTAGAAATGTAAGTGTATCTGCATTAATGGCTACTCGAATTTCTTCGATCGTTTTTTGTGCAGCTATCAATTCTTTACGGTCCGGTGTATTGATCCCATAGTAACAAGGATTCATGAAAGGTGGCGACGTAATTCTCACATGCACCTCTGTTGCACCTGCTTCTCGTAACATGTTGACAATTCTCAAACTCGTGGTGCCTCGAACAATCGAATCGTCAATCATCACAACGCGCTTACCTGCTACCACTTTGCGTACAGCACTAAGCTTCATTTTCACACCTTGCTCACGTAACTCTTGACTGGGTTGGATAAATGTACGGCCGGTATATCGGTTCTTAATTAAACCTAACTCATATGGAATCCCTGTTTGCTCCGCATAGCCTATGGCTGCAGATATACTCGAATCAGGAACACCTGTAACGAGGTCTGCATCCATGAAAGCTTCCATCGCTAATTTCTTGCCCATGCGTTTACGTGCAGCATGAACATTAATCGTGTTGATATCACTATCGGGTCTAGCGAAATATATATATTCCATCGCACATACAGCTCGTACGGATTGAGTCGTGAATTGCTCTGATGTGAAGCCGTTCCGATCCAGCGTTATGATTTCACCAGGCCGCATATCGCGTAAATACGTCCCTCCCACAGAGTCCAATGCACATGTCTCTGAAGCAAATACATACGCATCTCCCAAAGTGCCGATGACAAAAGGCCTCAATCCATTGGGATCAAGTGCTGCAATCAGCTTATCTTTCGTTAGAATTAAGAACGCATATGCACCTACTACTTGATTCAGTGCATCTTTGACTGCATCTACAATATCATCATGTGCTGATCGAGCAATCAGATGAGCCAAAACTTCAGTATCACTTGTCGTTTGAAAAATAGAACCTTTCTTTTCTAAATCTCGCTTAATCACGTTTGCGTTATCCAAATTACCATTGGTCGCAATCGCCAAATCGCCTTCGCGATATTTAAATACCAGTGGTTGCGCATTAGCAAGTCTGCTTTCACCTGCAGTCGAATAACGCACATGAGCGATAGCATTCGCACCGATCAATGGTTTGAGGGTGGCTTCGACAAATACTTCTTTCACCAGACCCATCCCGCGGTGATATTGGAAGTGATTCGTGTCGGCTGTACATATACCTGCACTTTCTTGACCTCGATGTTGCAAAGCGTGCAGTCCATAATAGCACATATTCGCTGCATCCGAATGACCGTATACACCAAATACTCCGCATTCTTCACTTAATTTATCATCAAGATGCTGCATGCTATGCACATGTTCGTTATAGTAATCTCCTGTCCAGAGCTGATCTTCACGAACTGGATTAACTGTCTTCATCGGTTCGAATAGCTCTTGCACACTTTTACTCATCCATAGTCGCCTCTATTTCATCAGATGTGATATCGCATCTTTCCAAACTTGTGCTAATTCAATGACTGGACTATGCAACACTTGCTTCTGATTGACTTGAATCGTTAATTCTGTGCCTACAACTTCACCGATTACTTGATAAGGTACTCCTTGTGAAGCAACCCAATGTAACAGTGCGTCGGCATGACTCGGATCTGCACTAAGTACAATACGAGATTGACTTTCACTAAATAACAGATGATCTTCTCTGAGTTCTGTAGTTATGTTCACGTTGGCACCTAGTTGATTAGCTATACAACATTCGGCTAACGCCACAGCAAGTCCGCCTTCAGATAAATCATGAGCAGAAGCAACGAGTCCTTCCTGGATTGCAGTAAGGACGGTATCATGCAATTTCTTCTCAATGTGCAAATCAATCATCGGTGGACGGCCTTCTGTGACACCATGAAGCACGTATTGGAATTCACTTCCACCCATTTCTGCGTGGGTCTCACCCAAAATCACAATCACATCACCATGTTTTTTGAATGGCGCCGTTGTAATGTGTTTCAGATCATGAATGAGGCCTACCATTCCCACAACAGGTGTAGGATATATGGCTCCTTTTATATTCTCATTATAGAGACTTACATTTCCACTGATTACAGGAGTTTGCATGACTCGACAGGCTTCTGCCATACCTTCAACAGAACGCTTCATTTGCCAGAAAATCTCTGGGTTTTGTGGACTGCCAAAATTCAAATTGTCCGTAATGGCCAAAGGCTCTGCGCCCGAACAAACCACATTACGTGCAGCTTCGCATACTGCGATCTGGCTACCTACGTAAGGATCCAAATACACATAGCGACCATTACAATCCGTAGACATCGCAAGTGCTTTGTTTGTGTTCTCTACACGAACTACCGCGGCATCTGAACCAGGCGGAACGTAGGTGTTCGTTCTCACCATATAATCATATTGCTGATATATCCATTCTTTACTAGCAACTGTGGGCGAAGCTAATACTTGCTTCAGCGCATCCGTTAGTTTTGTAACAGCAGGGTAAGCGTTTGTATCGATTTGTCCATGTGCCTCATAATAAGCCGGTTCCTTGCTGGGTTTATCATAGACTGGACATTCATCAACAAGTGCTTTCACAGGGAGATCTCCTACGATGGCCCCATGGTGAAATAATCGCAATCGCCCATCATCCGTGACCTTACCGACTTTCACACAATGCAGACCCCATTTATCGAAGATCGCTTTGGCTTGTGCTTCATCTTTTTCTTCAGTAACAAATAACATGCGTTCTTGGGATTCAGAAAGCATCATCTCGTAAGCCGTCATACCTTCTTCGCGCTGTGGCACTTGGTCTAAATAGAGTTCCATCCCATTCCCTGCTTTACTTGCCATCTCCGAACTTGAACTGGTTAATCCTGCTGCACCCATATCTTGAATTCCAATAACGATACCCGAGTGAATTAATTCCAAACACGCTTCTAACACTAATTTCTCCATAAATGGATCGCCGACTTGCACAGCTGGTCGCTTCGACTCTGATTCAGCAGTCAATTCTTCAGAAGCAAATGTAGCGCCATGGATACCGTCGCGCCCTGTAGCTGGACCCACATAAAATACAGGATTCCCGATCCCTTTTGCTACACCTCGTTGAATTTGGTCGTGATCGATAATGCCTACGCACATCGCATTCACTAAGGGATTGCCTTCATAGCTTTCGTCAAACATCACTTCGCCACCAACTGTAGGAATACCTATACAATTCCCATATCCCGCAATGCCTGCAACGACATGTTCAAATACGTATTTCGCACGAGGTTGAGCTAATTTCCCGAATCGCAATGAATTCAATAATGCAATGGGACGAGCGCCCATAGAGAAAATATCTCGAATAATCCCGCCTACTCCAGTAGCTGCTCCTTGATAAGGTTCAATCGCCGAAGGATGGTTATGACTTTCGATTTTAAATACAACCGCTTGTTGATCTCCAATATCTACAATACCCGCACCTTCTCCTGGTCCCATCAATACACGAGGTCCAGTTGTAGGGAATTGCCGCAATAGCGGCTTGGAATTCTTGTATGAACAATGTTCCGACCACATCACACTGAAGATGCCGATTTCTACATAGTTCGGTAGTCGACCTAAAAACTGACTCACGAGGGCATATTCCTCTTCAGTTAAACCCATTTGCTTATATACACCTTGCTCTTTGATTTGCTGAGCATTGGGTTCATGCACGGATAGTTTGGGACTCATGCTTTTCCCTCCAGTTACTCAATATGGATGTGAACATCCGCCTGCCGTCTTGTGAACCTAACCATGAATTCACAGCTCTCTCGGGATGAGGCATAAGACCCATCACATTTCCTGCGCGGTTACATATCCCTGCGATATCATGGAGTGAACCATTCGGGTTTTCATCAGATGCATATCGAAACACAATTTGTTGATGTGCGATCATATCGTTCAATGTAGTTTCATCGCAATAATAATTTCCTTCGCCATGGGCAATCGGGATCTGAATGAGCTCATCTTGCGTATAATCCGAGGTAAATACGGTATGCGGATTCTCTACTTTCAAGATCGTATCTTGACAGCGGAATTTCATTCCTTGATTCCGAAGAAGCGCACCTGGCAATAAGCCAGCTTCAGTCAGCACTTGAAAGCCATTGCAAATACCTAAGATGTATTTACCATCATGCGCAGCTTGTACAACAGCTTTCATCACAGGAGTGAATTGCGCTATGGCTCCACAACGTAAATAATCCCCATAGGAGAACCCACCAGGAATCAAGATGCCATCATATGTCGAGAGATCTTCTGTCGTGTGCCACACGAATTCAACAGATTGATTGATCGTTTCTGTAACAGCTTTATAACAATCCACATCACAGTTCGATCCTGGGAAAACAATAACAGCGAATTTCATGATGTGCCCTCCTTCATCTTCTAATGAATCACAATTATTCTATGATCTCAAAACGATAATCTTCAATCACTGTATTCGCTAGTAGTTTGTCACACATCGCTGTAACCTGCTGCTCTGCTTCGATCTTACTCGATGTTGCGAGTTCAATTTCCATATATTTACCTACTCGAACCTTACTCACGTCTGAGAATCCCATTGCATGAAGTGCACCTTGAACAGCATTGCCTTGCGGGTCAAGAACATTTTGTTTGATCGTTACAAACACAGTGGCTTTCATCATGATTCGCCTTCTTTCTTACAGTTGATGGTGAGTTGATATTCACAGATCAGATGCTTTAACGAGTCGATGTAAAATATCCTTGTATCGTTTCGTTGTTTCTTCAACGACATCCAATGGTAGTGCTTCTGGTGTGCTTTGCTTATCCCAGTCCGATTGTAACAAATACGTGCGCACAGGTTCTTTATCCATTGAATCCATTTCAATATCTAATTCATATTTACTGTTGAGCCAATACCGTGATGAATCAGGTGTGAAGATCTCATCAATGACAATCACTTGACCCTCTTTCCATCCAAATTCAAATTTCGTATCTGCTAAAATGATACCTCGCTCAAGACAATAGGCGTGAGCCCACGCATACAGTTGAAGACTTTTCTCTTGCAACTCCATCGCTAACTGTTCACCTACAGATTGCTTCATCCGTTGAAGTGAAATATCTTCGTCATGGCCATGATCATTTTTTGCAGCTGGTGTAAATATCGGAGAATCGAATTTCTGATTTTTACGCATTCCGGGTGGTAACGCAATTCCGTTAATCGATCCTGTTTCTTGATACTGACGCCATCCACCACCCGTTAGATATCCTCGAACAACACATTCAATCGAGATACGCTCTGCTTTATGAGCTACGATAATTCGATCTCGAAGTATTCTTCGCGCTTGTGCATCTGGAATCAGCTGGTGCAATAACTCTACATCCGTATGAATAACATGATTATCTACAAGCGATTTTGTCTTCTCAAACCAAAACTTACTCAGAACATTCAATACCTTTCCTTTGTCCGGAATACACGGTTTGAGGATATAATCAAATGCTGAGATACGATCTGTGACAACGATGAGTAGTTGATCCCCTAAATCATAGAGTTCTCTCACTTTTCCTTTGTACAAAAGTGGTGCTTCCACAAGGGATACCGCACTTTCTAGCGGTAATGAAACCATTGGTCTTTACACCCCTTTCCGAAGCTCAAGTCGATCAAATATCGTATCAACATGTTTTAAGTGCCAGGTAGGATCGAAACAATCCGCTAATTCCTTAGCTCCTAGGAGTTCTACAATGTGTGGCGTGGCCTCTACGATCTCACGGAATGACTTCTGCTCTTCCCAAGCCATCATCGCTTTCGGTTGTACGGTATCATACGCTTGCTCACGACTCATCCCACGATCGATTAATTTCGTCATCACTCTTCCAGAGAAAGGAACATCAAATGTTCTCTGCATGTTACGTCGCATGTTCTCAGGAAACACTGTTAGGTTTTTGACAATAGCACCAAATCGATTCAACATATAATTCAATAAAATCGTAGCATCTGGGAAAATAATACGTTCTACCGATGAATGCGAAATATCTCTTTCGTGCCACAGTGGAATGTTTTCATATGCAGATAACATATGTCCACGTATAACGCGAGAAAGTCCAGATATGCTTTCGCACCCTATGGGGTTGCGCTTATGTGGCATGGCTGAAGATCCTTTTTGTCCTTTTGCAAAGGGTTCCTCTACTTCACGAAATTCACTTTTTTGCAAAGCACGAATTTCAGTAGCAAATTTATCCAAAGAAGATGCGACTAAAGCAAGTGTAGCTATATAATGCGCGTGGCGATCACGTTGCAACGTTTGGGTAGATATAGGTGCAGCCGTTGTTCCGAGCTTAGCGCATACGTATTGCTCAACAAATGGATCAATATTTGCGTAAGTACCTACAGCACCAGATATTTTACCGAATTGGACACCTTGAGCTGCATAACGAAATCGATCTAAATTCCGCTTCATTTCTTCGTACCATAATGCCATTTTCAAACCAAATGTCGTCGGTTCAGCATGAACACCATGTGTTCTTCCCATCATAGCTGTGTATTGATGTTCGATCGCTTTGTGTTTGAGAATCTCGATGAACATGCTTATGTCTTTATCTAAAATATCATTGGCTTGCTTTAATACATATCCTAAAGCTGTATCCACAACATCGGTTGACGTTAATCCGTAATGTACCCACTTACGTTCATTACCGAGCGATTCAGAAACAGCTCGCGTGAATGCGATGACATCATGTCGAGTCTCTTGTTCAATTTCGTAAATACGAGAAATGTCAAAGCTTGCATGTGCTCTTAGTTGTTTCACATCTTCTTGGGGAATAACACCTAGTTCTGACCAGGCTTCACAGGATAATAACTCAACTTCTAACCATGAATTGAATTTGTTTTCTTCTGTCCAAATTGTTGCCATCTCAGGCCGACTATACCGTTCAATCATCGTTTTTCCTCCAAAACATATAAATGCCCACTCATTTGCGATTCGTTAACTGTTCTTCATTTGTTCATATCCTTGTTCATTTCGCCATATTGCAGATCGATCAATCCACGCTAAAGCTGAATCAATATGTGTCGTTAATACGTTTACATGACCCATTTTCCTCTTTTCCTTCACTTCGTGTTTCCCATACACATGTAATTTGGCACTTACCCCTATATCATGTTGTTCGCTATCTTCATTTTGCATCCACTGCATTAGCGGTTGTATATGTTCACCCAATACATTGACCATCACTACAGATGACATGAGTTCAGTTGAACCTAGTGGCAGATTACATATGGCTCGCAGGTGCTGTTCGAATTGTGATGTTTTACATGCTTCCATCGTATAATGTCCTGAATTATGGGGACGAGGCGCAAGCTCATTCACATATAACTGACCTTCTCGAGACAAGAAGAATTCAACTGCAAGTAATCCTACTATCTGAAATGACTCGGCAATGTGCAGTGCGATGTTTATCGCTTCTTGTTGTATATCAGTAGACACTCTTGCAGGTACAATCGAGGTGTGCAAAATATTTGAAACATGTTTGTTTTCAGCTGGTGGGAAAGCTTTCACTTGGCCGTTCATATTTCTTGCAACAATCACAGATAATTCTTTGTCTAATTGAATGAATTTTTCAAGCACAAGTTCGAGTTTCCATGGACTGTAAGATTCCCAAATCGACTCAAGATCTTGAAGTGAATGGATCACGGTTTGCCCTTTGCCATCATAACCCCCGGTTACCGTTTTTAACACACAAGGTAAACCCATATGTGCAATCTCAGCTTGTAATTGATGCAAATTGTGAATTTGCACGTAAGGAGCAACTTTCACACCTGCATCGACTAAAGCTTGTTTCTCTCTGATTCGATGCTGTGTCACATATAATAGCTCTGTTCCTTGAGGAACATACGCTTGTTCCCTCAACATGTTAGTTACTTGTATATCTACATTTTCGAATTCATAGGTAATTACATCACACAATTGAATGAGCTGTTGCGCAGCTTCAAGATCATCATAGTTAGCTACTAGCTGTGAGTCAGCTACTTGTCCGCAAGGTGAATTCTCTGTAGGATCAAGCGTAACAAAACGATATCCCATATTCCGCCCAGCTAAAACAAGCATTCGACCTAGTTGGCCGCCACCTAAAATCCCTATCGTAGCGCCAGGTAATATGGTTTGGGCAGAAACTTCCGTCATAATTGTTCACTACTTTCTATGATCGCTTGACGCTTGTGTTCTCTACTGGTAATGAGTTTATCTTGAAGATGAGTATCTGAAATAGCTAGGATTTGAGCAGCGAGCAGTCCAGCATTCGTTGCACCCGCTTGACCGATCGCAACAGTTGCAACGGGTACTCCTGCAGGCATTTGCACAATGGATAATAATGAATCTATCCCGTTTAAAGACGATGATCGAACAGGAACACCGATCACAGGGAGTACTGTCATCGAAGCAACCATACCAGGTAAATGCGCTGCACCTCCTGCTCCCGCAATGATGACTTGCAATCCGCGTTTGTGAGCATTCGTTGCATATTCAAACATCAAATCAGGTGTTCTATGAGCTGAGATGATTCTCTTCTCGTAAGGAACACCTAATTCATCAAGAATATCACATGTGTGCTTCATGGTATCCCAGTCTGACTGACTTCCCATTATAACACCTACACGTATTGACATAATCGTCCTACTTTCTAGATCAAGGTTTTATTGAGATGACGAAACTAACCCTCTATATCAAAAGAATCATTGTGTTCATGTTTGATCAATTTACTTAAAAACGATTCACTTGCTTATTTATTTTATCAGTTTGCTCTGTCATATGTCAATTCGAAAAACCGAACATTAACACAAATATTGCACTAAAAAGTTCGTATTTAAACGAGTTGAATTCATGCGCTCTTGATATAAATCTATAGAAAAAAGTTCATTTGATGATGAACACCAAATGAACTTTATTCTGTTTGCTTGGCAACGTTCTACTCTCCCAGAACCCTGCGGTTCAAGTACCATCGACGCTGGAGGGCTTAACGGTCGTGTTCGAGATGGGAACGTGTGGTTCCCCTCCGCAATCATCACCAAACGAGTGTTTATTCACCGAAGCGAATAAAACAAATCAGGGGTATTCCCTGAAAACTAGAAGCGAAGCGAAAGCAGCACGTATGCAACAGGGTACTGTAGCATATAAAGACGCATGTATATACGTTATTCATGTAGGTTAAGCCCTCGACCGATTAGTATTCGTCAGCTGCATGAGTTACCTCACTTCCACCTCGAACCTATCAACCTCGTCGTCTACAAGGGGTCTTACATACTGGGAAATCTCATCTTGAGGGGGGCTTCGCGCTTAGATGCTTTCAGCGCTTATCCCTTCCGTACATAGCTACCCAGCGATGCCTCTGGCGAGACAACTGGTACACCAGCGGTACGTCCATCCCGGTCCTCTCGTACTAAGGACAGCTCCTCTCAAATTTCCTGCGCCCACGACAGATAGGGACCGAACTGTCTCACGACGTTCTGAACCCAGCTCGCGTACCGCTTTAATGGGCGAACAGCCCAACCCTTGGGACCTACTTCAGCCCCAGGATGCGATGAGCCGACATCGAGGTGCCAAACCTCCCCGTCGATGTGGACTCTTGGGGGAGATAAGCCTGTTATCCCCAGGGTAACTTTTATCCGTTGAGCGATGGCCCTTCCATGCGGTACCACCGGATCACTAAGCCCGACTTTCGTCCCTGCTCGACTTGTATGTCTCGCAGTCAAGCTCCCTTATGCCTTTGCACTCTGCGAATGATTTCCAACCATTCTGAGGGAACCTTTAGACGCCTCCGTTACTCTTTAGGAGGCGACCGCCCCAGTCAAACTGCCCACCTGACACGGTCCCTCTACCGGTTTACGGTAGTAGGTTAGAATCTAGATACGATCAGGGTGGTATCCCAACGGTGCCTCCACTGAAGCTTGCGCTCCACCTTCTTCGGCTCCCACCTATCCTGTACAGATCGTACCCAAATTCAATATCAAGTTGCAGTAAAGCTCCATGGGGTCTTTCCGTCTTGTCGCAGGTAACCTGCATCTTCACAGGTATTAAAATTTCACCGGATCTCTCGTTGAGACAGCGCCCAAGTCGTTACGCCATTCGTGCGGGTCAGAATTTACCTGACAAGGAATTTCGCTACCTTAGGACCGTTATAGTTACGGCCGCCGTTTACTGGGGCTTCAATTCATAGCTTCGCTTTGCAGCTGACCACTCCTCTTAACCTTCCAGCACCGGGCAGGCGTCAGCCCGTATACTTCGCCTTGCGGCTTTGCACAGACCTGTGTTTTTGCTAAACAGTCGCTTGGGCCTATTCACTGCGGCCCCCTCGGGCTTTCACCCTACCGAGGCACCCCTTCTCCCGAAGTTACGGGGTCATTTTGCCGAGTTCCTTAACGAGAGTTCTTCCGCGCGCCTTAGAATTCTCTTCTCGCCTACCTGTGTCGGTTTGCGGTACGGGCACCCTTACCTCGCTAGAAGCTTTTCTTGGCAGCTTGAATCCATGACCTTCAGTACTATGATTTCCTTCCCCATCACAGCTCAGCCTTATCCATGTGCGGATTTGCCTGCACATGAGCCTTGCTGCTTGGACGAGCACTTCCATCCGCTCGCGTCATTTCCCCTTCTGCGTCACTCCATCACTGTTAACGGTTTTGAGTGGTACAGGAATATCAACCTGTTGTCCTTCGATTACGCCTTTCGGCCTCACCTTAGGTCCCGACTAACCCTGAGCGGACGAACCTTCCTCAGGAATCCTTAGGCTTTCGGCGGATCAGATTCTCACTGATCTTTTCGTTACTTATACCGGCATTCTCACTTGCATACGGTCCACCTGTCCTTACGGTCAGACTTCGATCTATATGCAACGCTCCCCTACCCCAACGTTCCTAGAACGTTAGCCATAGCTTCGGTGGTGTGTTTAGCCCCGTTACATTTTCGGCGCAGAGTCACTCGACCAGTGAGCTATTACGCACTCTTTCAATGATGGCTGCTTCTAAGCCAACATCCTGGTTGTCTGTGCAACTCCACATCCTTTCCCACTTAACACACACTGGGGGACCTTAGCTGATGGTCTGGGCTGTTTCCCTCTTGACAATGAATCTTAGCACCCACTGTCTGACTCCCAAAGTAAAGAAAATGGCATTCAGAGTTTGACGGAACTTGGTAACCCTTGGCGGGCCCCGCACTCCATCAGTGCTTTACCTCCATCTCTCATCCTTTGAGGCTAGCCCTAAAGCTATTTCGGGGAGAACCAGCTATCTCCGAGTTCGATTGGAATTTCTCCGCTACCCCCACCTCATCCCCGAATTTTTCAACATTCGTGGGTTCGGGCCTCCAGTGAGTGTTACCTCACCTTCACCCTGGACAGGGGTAGATCACTCGGTTTCGGGTCTACGTCTGCAAACTCTATCGCCCATTTCAGACTCGCTTTCGCTTCGGCTCCGCTTTCTCCGCTTAACCTTGCTTGCAAACGTAACTCGCCGGTTCATTCTACAAAAGGCACGCCATCACTCGGGTATTTTCGTTAAAAAATATCCACTGAGCTCTGACTTTTTGTAAGCACACGGTTTCAGGTTCTATTTCACTCCGCTCCCGCGGTTCTTTTCACCTTTCCCTCACGGTACTGCTTCACTATCGGTCACTAGGGAGTATTTAGCCTTGGCAGATGGTCCTGCCGGTTTCCAACGGGGTTTCTCGTGTCCCGCTGTACTCAGGATACGTCTTCGTCTTTCGCTTGTTTTTGGCTACAGGGCTTTTACCTTCTCTGCCGGGCCTTTCCAGGCCTCTTCACCTAACATGCTCATACGGTTCTGACGTCCTACAACCCCTCATAGATTGCTCTATCAGGTTTGGGCTTCTCCGCGTTCGCTCGCCGCTACTGACGGAATCACTGTGATATGTCCGAAGACATACCCTCCTTGTTTTCTTCTCCTCCAGGTACTTAGATGTTTCAGTTCCCTGGGTGTGCCTCTTTACAGCTATGTATTCACTGTAAAGTAACTGCGCATGACCACAGCTGGGTTCCCCCATTCGGACATCCCCGGATCAAAGCCTGCTTACGGCTCCCCGAGGCGTTTCGTCGTTCGCTACGTCCTTCTTCGGCTCCTAGTGCCTAGGCATCCTCCGTGTGCTCTTTCTAGCTTAACCTCTTTGTGCTTGCTTTCGCTTCGCTATCTAGTTTTCAAGGAACAA
>CAMCVV010000010.1 GCA_945881905.1 Paenibacillus alvei | reverse complement strand
TTCAGATTCATTTAGCGATGGCTTGCTAGAATATCCCCATTATACGAGACCTGCTCAATTCCGAGATTGGGCGGTTCCTGATGTACTGATCTCTGGTCATCATCAACATGTAGCCATCTGGCGAAGAGAGCAGTCACTTCTCCGTACTTTACAGCGTAGACCTGACTTACTCGCAGATTGCACTGTAACCGAGCAAGAAAGAATATGGCTAGAGCACATCAAGAAACGTACAGCTCACGATGTGAAATGATCATATATCCATCAAAAATCGTAAGTAATGCATGATATCATCATTCTTTATTGAGTTGTTCATCTTTATATGGTATGATGTTCTAAGTTTTGTTATACGAAGTGTTGTTCTATTGAACGCACTTATGGTTTGAGTCTGGTGGTCCTCTGCATATAAGCCCCTAGGTAACGAATACCAGGAGCATGAACACCTGTGAGAAAGGAGGGAATTAATAATGAATTTAATTTATGAATTGACCAAAGACCAGTTGCGTAAGGATATTCCGAATTTCCGTCCTGGCGATACACTTAAAGTCTTTGTAAAAGTCGTAGAGGGTACACGTGAAAGAATTCAATTATTCGAAGGTGTTGTGATTAAGCGTCAAGGTGGGGGTATTAGCGAAACGTTTACGGTTCGTAAAATATCAAACGGTGTAGGTGTCGAAAGAACTTTCCCGGTCCATTCACCGAAGATTGATAAATTCGAAATTGCCAAACGTGGTAAAGTCAGACGAGCTAAACTGTATTATCTACGAGGTCTTCGTGGAAAAGCAGCTAGAATTAAAGAAATTCGATAAAACAACGGGGTGGCTTGTTGATCAAGTCACCTTTTTTTATCCTACATCGTAGATACACTATAATTGGAAATGAGGAATAAGATTGGATAATCAATACGACGCTGCAGATTCTGCATTGATGCCAAGAAAACAAAAATTTAATAATAAACATTTATTAAAACGGGAATCATGGGAATGGCTTAAAGCATCATTGATCGCTGCGATCATTGTTGTGCTGATTCGTTTATTTTTATTTTCTCCCTTTATTGTTGAAGGCATATCGATGGAACCTACATTAGATACAGGTGAACGTCTCATTGTGAACAAAATGGTATATCGCTTACGTCAACCAGAACGTGACGAAGTGATTGTATTTCATGCGCCAGAAGGTAAAGACTACATCAAGCGTGTGATCGCAGTTGCTGGAGATCGCGTCAAAGTTGAAAACGATCAACTCTTTATTAATGGCATTGAAGTAGAAGAATCTTATTTGGTTGAATCTGAGCGGTTAGCTAAAAATGAAGGTAGATCTTACAATATACTTAATTTTGCTGAGGATACTGTGCCCGAAAATTCTGTTTTTGTGATGGGGGATAATCGTTCCAATAGCAAAGATAGTCGAAGTAAGGATGTTACTTATATACCTGTGGATAAGATTATAGGTCGAGCTGAATTTATTTTTTGGCCAATTCCAAAAATCGAGTTCATCCATGCCAAATGAAAATACTTCACGATTAATCTAGATCATACGTAAATATGACAGTTACTGGTTTTGAAATGAGGTGCTGAATTGACGATACAATGGTTTCCTGGTCATATGACAAGAGCAAGAAGAGAAATTCAAGAGAAAATCAAATTGATTGATGTAGTAGTCGAATTAGTCGACGCACGAATTCCTTTATCTAGTCGAAATCCAATGATCGATGAAATTCTTCAGAATAAAGCAAGACTTGTAGCCTTCAATAAATTCGATCTGTCTGATCCGATTATTACACAGAAATGGATTCAATATTTCAGAGAACAGCTTCATCTCGATGCGGTTCCTATTCAAGCATCGCAAGGGAAATCATTCAAAGATATCCATGCGAAAATCAAGAGTTTGTGGGCAGATCGATCATCCACATGGACGAATAAAGGTGTAAACCAAAGAGAAGTCAGAGTGCTTATAGTAGGTATTCCGAATGTTGGGAAATCGACGTTAATCAACCAAATTGTAAGCAAAAAAATCGCTTTAACCGGTGATCGACCAGGGATCACCAAAGGCCAACAGTGGATCAAACTCAATCAAGAGATGTCTCTACTCGATACACCGGGTATCTTATGGCCGAAATTCGATGATCCACTTGTAGGGAAGAAATTAGCAGTCACAGGTGCGATTAAAGATGATTTACTCCACATTTCCGATATCGCGATATATGCTATCCAATACCTCGTTAAGCATTATCCGCACATGCTGATCGAACGATATGAAATCGATTCGTTACCTCAAGATGAAGAGAATACAGAAGCAATCATCGGCATATTAGAGAAAATGGGACGGCAAAGAGGCGCTTTGGTGCGGGGTGGACAAGTAGATTTCGATAAGATTTCCTTGCTTTTTCTCAGAGATTTACGTGCAGGGAAGCTAGGTCGAATAAGTTTGGAGTCGCCAGAAATATCGTAATCGATCATGAGATATCAAGAAGGTGAATCCTTTGCTACGTTATGAAATCCCATTATGGAATCAAGGTTATGTGCATATCGCTGGTGTAGATGAAGTGGGCAGAGGATGTCTCTTCGGAGATGTAGTTGCTGCAGCTGTTATATTACCTCAAGGATTGAAGATGGAAGGCATTCAGGATTCTAAGAAACTGAGTGCCTCCAAAAGAGAGCAGCTCTTTGTTGAGATACAACAACATGCGCTAGCGATAGGGATAGGTATCAGTTCTGTAGATCTCATTGAAGAAATCAACATTAAGCAAGCTTCTCGGTTAGCGATGAAGCAAGCGGTAGATCAATTATCGATCACACCGGATTTCATCATGATTGATGCAGAACAACTCGATATGGCGTTACCACAAATGTCTCTTATTCACGGGGATCGCTTAAGCCAATCGATTGCTGCTGCTTCGATTATTGCAAAAGTTACACGAGATCATATGTGCGTGGAGTGGGATCGGCAGTATCCAGAGTATGGAATTGCTACGCACAAAGGGTATGCAACACAAGATCATCGAAAACATATTCTTACATACGGTGAAACAAAGATGCATCGAAAACTGTTCTTACGCAATCTCCTCGCAAAGAAAACGGAATAAGATGATAAGGTCTGTCTCAATTAATGCGAAAGTCATGGTGACATATTTGAATAAGGATTCAAGAAAGCGCCTAGGAGATGAAGGAGAAGCGATTGCTTCGCAGTATCTGATTTCACTTGGCTATCACATAAAGAACAAACAATGGCGATGTCGCTCAGGTGAAATTGATCTGATCGCTATGGATCAAGATGTGTGGGTATTTATTGAAGTGAGAACTCGTCATATCTCAAACCACTATGGGAAAGCCAAAGAGTCGATTACCTATCACAAACAACGAAAAGTTAGAGAAATTGCACAATACTATATGTATGTGCATCAATTGTTTGATCCCAAAATACGTTTTGACTGTGTGAGTGTTGAGTGGTACCCAGCTATGAAAGATCCTCAAATCGAATTAGTACAAGGTGCTTTTTGAATCGTGATTCGATACATGTTGGGTCATTGGCTAAAAGATCGATCTAGATTCCGATACTGAATCGCTTCGGCGATATGAGCTGTCGTGATGTGATCACTATTTTCTAGATCAGCAATCGTAAGTGCAATGCGTAAGATCCGATCGTTCGCACGAGGACTAATGCCAAAAGTCTCAATCGCTTGTTGGAGTAATGCTTCGCTGTCGCGATCTAATGTAATGATTTCACGAAGTAATTGATGATGGAGTTCACTGTTATGGGAAATAGCATGTTTTTGATATCTTATTCTTTGGCGTTGATAGGCTTGTTCAACTTGGGATGACATCTGCTCAGAAGATAAATGCTTCTGGCGATCTTGCAAAGCTTGATAATGTGGTTGAGGAACTTCCATATGAATATCTATACGGTCTAATAAAGGTCCGGATATCTTGGCGCGATATTGTTTCATTCTCAGTGGCGTACACGAACAGTGATGCGTTGAAGACGTACTGCCCCAATACCCACATGGACAAGGATTCATTGCAGCAGCAAAAATAAAATGAGCAGGAAACGTATACACCGCTTTGGCTCGAGCAATCGTAACAGAACGAGATTCAATCGGTTGACGGAGAACCTCTAATACATGTTTGGGGAATTCAGGCAGTTCATCAAGAAACAATACCCCGCGATGAGCTAAGCTAATCTCTCCGGGTCTAGGTATAGATCCACCACCTACAAGTCCCCCCGCTGAAACAGTATGATGCGGTGAGCGGAAAGGACGTTCTCGAATTAACGCAGGATGACCACTGAGTTGATTCGCAGCACTATAGATCTGAGTCACTTCTAATGCTTCATCATCTGTTAAAGCAGGCATAATGCTAGGTAATCTGCGAATGAGCATAGTTTTCCCTGTACCCGGAGGACCCACCAATAGAATATTATGTCTACCCGCAGCGGCAACCATCATGGCGCGCTTCACTTGTTGTTGTCCTTTCACATCAGCGAAGTCTTCAGGGTAGTCGGCATACCGTGGATGTGACTGCGACACACCGATTGAAGGAATAACGATATGTTGTTCTTGTTCTTTGTCGTACCACCATTGATCGTGATGAACATGATGGAGCTCATTTAAGTTTGTGATCCCTACAACACAGATCTGTTTGATCAATCGAGCTTCATTCACATTAGCTCGAGGAACCACTACTTTCGCTAAACCTGAACATTGTGCAGCACGTACCATCGATAGAATACCAGGAACAGGTCGTAGTGACCCATCTAAAGCAAGTTCACCGATGAATAAAGTGTCATTAAATACGTCTTGCTTCAATTGTTGACTTGTGATGAGAATCCCTACAGCGATCGCTAAATCGAACGAGGATCCTTCTTTTCGTAAGTCTGCTGGAGCTAAATTCACAGTAATTCGATCCATAGGAAATCGATATCCACAATTTTTGATTGCAGCTCGCACTCGCTCTACAGATTCGCGAATCGCAGAATCTGGTAACCCAACTACATTAATTTGCGGTAAACCATTCGATATATCGACTTCAACTTCAATCATTTTGCCATCAACACCATGTAGACAAGCACTCTTTACATTTCCGTACATACATAACACCTTTCTGTATCCATTGACTTGACTACGAAGAACAATCCGTAGTCTGTATGTGTGATGAATCAAAAAGGTGCTTCCTTATATGAGATGGAGATCGTAATACAGTGGAGCATTTAATAGGCTTAGCAGGATGCACAATTCATTCGAATGTGGAAGGGTACCCTTAAGAACATCATCAGTGCTTGTTAATGATTATAGTGAATAGCAAAGACTTCCACAATATACTATAATTGATATATAATTTCAAATAGATCCATACATGTATCAACGAGATGAATCCATATTCAAACCTTGCAATACAATATTGTCACGTTTAGGATTCTAGATGTAAGAACCATGGAACTGTTTCTCATAAAAACCGAATAAAATATAAGGAAAGTAGTGGGATTACATGATACAATGTGACAAGTGTGTAAAACTGCTTAACGTATAAATGCATTATATAGAGATGATAGGAGGCTAGATCCAAATGAACATTCATGAGTATCAAGGGAAAGAAGTATTGCGACAATATGGCGTCAAAGTACCACAAGGAAAAGTAGCATATACCGTAGACGAAGCTGTTGCTGTTGCAAAAGAATTAGGCACACCTGTTGTCGTTGTAAAAGCACAGATCCATGCAGGTGGTCGTGGTAAAGCAGGCGGTGTCAAAATTGCCAGAAATCTAGATGAAGTCAAACAATATGCAAGTGATATTCTGGGGAAAGTATTGGTAACTCACCAGACAGGTCCAGAAGGTAAAGAAGTCAAAAGGTTATTGATCGAACAAGGCTGTGATATTATGAAAGAATATTACATCGGACTTGTGTTAGATCGCACTACGGGTAGAGTAGTTATGATGGCATCTGAAGAAGGCGGCACAGAAATTGAAGAAGTTGCCGAACATTCTCCCGAAAAAATATTTAAAGAAGTCATTGATCCAGTAATTGGACTACAAGCTTTTCAAGCTCGCAAACTTGCTTATGCGATTCAGATTCCTAACGAACTTGTCCAAAAAACTGTAAAGTTCATGCTTGCGCTGTACCAAGCATTTGTAGATAAAGACTGCTCTATTGCTGAAATTAATCCGCTCATTGTGACACGTGATGGCGAAGTGATGGCACTTGATGCTAAGTTGAATTTTGACGCGAATGCACTTTTCCGTCATCCAGATATTTTTGCATTGAGAGATCTTACTGAAGAGAATGAGAAAGAAATCGCTGCTTCGAAATATGACCTAAGTTATATCGCCTTAGATGGTAATATCGGATGTATGGTCAATGGTGCTGGTCTAGCGATGGCAACGATGGATATTATTAAACATTATGGTGGGGAACCTGCTAATTTCCTTGATGTAGGCGGCGGTGCTACAACAGAGAAAGTAACAGAAGCATTCAAAATTATATTATCTGATGATCAAGTGAAAGGGATTTTCGTCAATATATTTGGTGGTATCATGCGATGCGATGTAATTGCTAATGGTGTAGTTGAAGCAGCCAAACAAGTCGGTTTAACGCGTCCATTAGTTGTTCGTCTTGAGGGAACCAATGTGGAATTAGGTAAACAAATATTGCAACAGTCAGGCTTATCGATCGTCGCTGCAGATTCTATGGCAGACGGTGCTCAGAAAATCGTTGCACTTGTAAAATAAGTTTATGTTGTATTGCACCCTATCATTTGAGACAAGGAAGTGAAATATCCACATGAGTATACTCGTAAATCAACATACTAAAGTCATCACACAAGGGATCACAGGTTCTACAGGACTGTTTCATACCAAAGGCGGTCTTGAATACGGTTCGCAAATGGTTGCAGGCGTAACACCTAACAAAGGTGGAACATTCGTAGATATTACACTCGATCAAGGTAAGACAGTGCAACTTCCGGTATTCAATACGGTTATGCAAGCCAAAGCACACACAGGTGCACAAGCATCAGTGATCTATGTTCCTCCTGCTTTTGCAGCTGACGCAATTATGGAAGCGATAGATGCTGAACTCGAACTTGTCATTTGTATCACAGAAGGTATTCCTGTTTTGGATATGGTAAGAGTCAAAAGATACCTCCAAGGCAAATCTACGGTTTTAATCGGGCCCAACTGTCCTGGAGTCATCACACCAGGAGAATGCAAAATCGGCATTATGCCTGGATACATCCACACACGCGGACACGTAGGTGTCGTATCACGCTCAGGAACACTTACGTATGAAGCAGTTCATCAATTAAGCTCCCGGGGAATCGGACAATCTACTGCAGTCGGTATAGGGGGAGATCCTGTCAAAGGTTCCGAATTTATCGATATCCTTCGCATGTTTAACCAAGACCCTGATACTTACGCAGTGGTTATGATTGGTGAAATCGGAGGAACTGCTGAAGAAGAAGCTGCTCTATGGATCAAAGAAAATATGAAAAAACCTGTCATTGGATTTATTGGCGGCAAAACTGCACCTGAAGGAAAACGAATGGGACATGCTGGAGCCATCATTTCTGGAGGTAAAGGCACTGCATCCGAGAAAATCACTACTTTGGAAGCATGTGGCGTTCGTGTAGCACCAACTCCTTCTGAGATGGGATCTACTTTAGTGAGTGTCTTAACAGCACATGGATTGCTAGACGCATGTACAACTAAAGCAAAGTGAAACACCGTATACAATCTAAGTGAATCATCACAACAAAGGTAAGCAACCTTTTTTCTCTCGATGCTTGAGAGCGAAGAGGTTTTTTGATGTAGAAGGAGGATATTTCTTGGACTCACGTGATATTTTAATTGCATTGCATCACATTGAAGGAGTTGGCTGGAAAACAATTTCAAAAATACTCACTCATTATACAGTTCTCACAGAGTTACTGCATATTTCGAAATTAGAATGGCAATCGATTGGTTTGAAACCACAGCTCATTGATCGAATCCTTATTGAATTGCAACCAGATACGATCCAGAATTTAAAATCAAAGTATACTCACCAACACATAGGCATCATGACCATCTGGGACAAAGATTATCCACCATTATTAAAAGAAACATCTCAAGCTCCTTGGGTGCTATATTACAAAGGTGATCCAACATTATTGACACAACCTCTACTTGCGATTGTTGGTACAAGAGCACCTACGCATTACGGCAAAAAAGTAGCTCATGAATTCGCTGCTTCCTTGTCAGGTATAGGAATCGGAATTGTCAGTGGATTAGCACGAGGCATTGATAGCTATGCGCATATCGGCGCGTTGCAGCAACGAAGTAAAACCATAGCTGTAATGGGCACTGCTATCGACCAGCTGTATCCTATGGAAAATAAAAGTCTGCATGAACAGATCGTGAAGGAAGGAGTCGTCGTATCCGAATATCCGATAGGCACTTCAATGCATGTAGGGATGTTCCCACAACGCAATCGAATTATTGCTGGTTTATCACTTGGCGTGATCGTTGTAGAAGCTGCACACCGCAGCGGTTCACTCATCACTGTAGATCGAGCACTTGAGGAAAATCGTGAAATCTACGCTGTTCCTGGACCCATTACGTCACTCAAAAGCATGGGTACATTGCATCTCATCAAACAAGGATGTAAGATGGTAACAAGTATGGAGGATATTACAGAAGATTTACAACATCTATTACCAACATATGTATCGCATTCTCCTGTTCATGCGCCTCTTGTACTTTCAGTTGCAGAACAGACGATATATGCATTCATCGAACACGAATCATGTACGGTAGATGAATTACACGAGTTAAGTGCATACGACATAGGGTACCTTCACACGATTTTATTATCTTTATTGTCCAAAAAATGCATTCATCAACTTCCTGGATTTAGATATGAAAAAGCTCGTATATAAACAATCGCTGTCCAAAATTGCTATACCGATTTGACCTCTAGTAGATGCTTCGATTATGATATGAAATATCGCAATAATGTGTATGATGAACGAACCGCAAGTTGTTATATAATACTTCATGAATAAATATGCTTGAGCTGTTGAGATATAATGAAGGAAGAAGGAAGAACTATGGCGGATACACTAGTTATTGTAGAGTCACCCACAAAAGCGAAAACAATTGGTAAATACCTAGGCAGTAAATATATTGTAAAAGCTTCAATGGGTCATATCAGAGATCTACCCAAAAGTCAAATCGGTGTTGAAGTCAATAATCATTTTGAACCTAAGTATATTACCATTAGAGGCAAAGGCGATATACTGAAAGAATTAAAGAATGCCGGGAAAAAAGTAAAACGAATATTTCTAGCAGCTGACCCTGATCGTGAAGGAGAAGCCATTGCATGGCACTTAGCACATTATTTTTCCATCGACAAAGATGAAGCGTGTCGTGTGATTTTTAATGAAATCACGAAAGAAGCTGTCAAGGAAGCATTTAAGACACCTCGAAAAATTAACCAGGATTTAGTTGATGCACAGCAAGCGAGAAGAATATTGGACCGTTTAGTGGGTTACAAAATCAGTCCACTTTTATGGAAAAAAGTCAAAAAGGGATTGTCTGCAGGGAGAGTACAATCTGTTACTGTAAAACTGATCTTAGATCGTGAATCCGAAATTAAAGCATTTATCCCTGAAGAATATTGGTCCATTCAATTAGTATTGCAGCATAACGAAGAATCCTTTGAAGCTAAATTTTTCAGTTATATGACAGAAACCAAAGAACTTCACAATCAAGATGATGTAGACCTCGTGTTAAACCATATGCATAACCAATCGTTCATCGTGAAAGACGTCAAAGAAAAAGAAAGATTACGCAATCCTTCGGCACCTTTTATCACGAGTTCACTTCAGCAAGAAGCAGCTCGTAAGCTTAATTTCCGTGCAGCAAAAACGATGTCCATCGCTCAACAATTATATGAAGGCATAGATCTAGGTAAACAAGAAGGAACTGTTGGTTTAATTTCGTATATGCGCACAGATTCAACTCGAATATCTCAAACTGCTCAAGATGAAGCGCAATCATATATTGTTTCCAAGTACGGACAATCTTACTATCCAGAAACGCCAAGAACATACACCAAAAAAAATTCAAATACGCAAGACGCTCATGAAGCGATACGACCTACTCACGTATTTAAAGAACCCGAACAACTCAAAGAGTTCTTAACACGTGATCAATTACGTCTATATCGCTTGATTTGGGAACGGTTTTTGGCTAGTCAAATGTCTTCTGCGGTTCTCGATACACTTACCATTGATATCACTGTAGGAGATGCGATTTTTCGTGCAAATGGTTCGAAAATTCGATTTCCTGGTTTCATGAAGTTATATGTAGAAAGTACAGATGATGAAGTAGCAGAAGAAAACAAATGGTTACCTTCATTACAGCATGGTGACGAAGTTCAGCTTGCTAGTATAGATCCGAAGCAGCATTTCACACAACCACCACCACGTTATACAGAAGCTCGATTAGTTAAAGTGCTTGAAGAATTAGGTATTGGTAGACCGAGTACATATGCACCTACGATTGATACGATTCAAAAGCGTGGGTATGTTGTTATTGAAGAAAAAAAATTCATGAGCACAGAACTTGGAGAACTTGTCATTCAATTAATTGCTGAATTTTTCCCTGAAATCCTAGATGTTGAATTCACTGCTCATATGGAAGAAGAACTTGATTTTGTAGGTGAAGGTAAAGAGAATTGGGTTAAAGTATTAGACACCTTCTATCAGTCTTTCGAGAAGAGGCTTGAATTTGCTGAAGAGGAAATGAAAGAAATTGAAATACAAGACGTGCTTTCGGATGAAATTTGTCCGCAATGTGGAAAGTTCTTTGTATACAAAATGGGGCGATTCGGTAAATTCTTAGCTTGTTCAGGATTTCCTGATTGTCGAAACACCAAGCCGATCATCAAAGATACAGGTGTGCGTTGTACAACTTGTCAAGAAGGTAAAATCGTAGAACGTCGAAGTAAAAAAGGTAGAATCTTCTTCGGGTGCGATCAATATCCTACATGCAGCTTTGTATCATGGGATAGACCTTATATTAAACCATGTCCAGAGTGCCAATCGCTTGTAGTTATCAAAAAATCAAAGAATGGCACGAACATACAATGTGTACAATGTGATTTTCAAGAAGAATTGCCAGAAGACAGCAAAGACTAGAGGTGGATGAAATGTCACAAATGAAAAAAGTTCATGTGATCGGAGCAGGTTTAGCTGGAAGTGAAGCTGCATGGCAAATTGCATCTAGGGGTGTTCCTGTTACGCTTTATGAAATGCGACCTGTTCGGCAAACACCTGCACATATTACAGATCAATTTGCTGAACTCGTATGTAGTAACTCACTACGTGCTAATGGCTTAACCAATGCTGTCGGGGTCTTAAAGGAAGAGATGCGACAGATGAATTCATTAATCCTGAAGTGTGCGGATGAACACGCTGTGCCTGCAGGAGGCGCTTTAGCTGTTGATCGCGATTTGTTTTCACAAAAAGTGACGCATACTTTACGGAATCATCCGCTAATCGAAGTGCGCAATGAAGAAGTGACTCAGTTGCCTGATGGAATCACTGTTGTAGCAACAGGACCACTCACTTCTGAAGATTTATCTCGACAATTGATTGCATTAATGGGAGAAGAATATTTGTATTTCTATGATGCAGCTGCTCCGATCGTAGAAAAAGATTCTATTGATATGAGTAAAGTGTATCTCGCTTCAAGATATGACAAAGGGGAAGCGGCTTATTTGAATTGTCCGATGAATGAAGAACAGTTCGGGCATTTCTATGATGCATTGATCACTGCCGAAGTCGCTGAACTCAAAAAATTCGAAAAAGAAATCTACTTCGAAGGTTGTATGCCTCTAGAAGTAATGGCTAAACGAGGTAAACAAACCTTATTATTTGGACCTCTGAAACCTGTGGGATTAATAAATCCTCATACAGGTCGTTTGCCACATGCTGTTGTTCAGCTTCGTCAAGATAATGCAGCAGGTACGTTATACAATTTAGTAGGATTTCAGACTCATTTAAAGTGGGGAGAACAAAGAAGAGTGCTCGCATTGATTCCTGGTCTTGAGCATGCTGAATTTGTACGATTTGGTGTCATGCATCGAAATACGTTCATGAATTCTCCCAAACTACTTCTTCCTACGTATCAATTCAAGCAGGCTGAACACTTATTTTTTGCTGGCCAAATGACAGGTGTAGAAGGATACGTGGAATCGGCTGCATCTGGATTAATTGCTGGAATTAATGCAGCATTACTAGCTGAAGGCAAATCTTGTGTGTGTTTTCCAGAAGAAACAGCACTTGGGAGCATGGCCAAATATATCACAACTGCTGATTTCCGGAATTTCCAACCGATGAATGCGAATTTCGGATTATTTCCATCAGTCGAACAAAAAATCAAAAACAAAAAATTAAAATATGAAATGATCGCTGATCGCGCATTATTTCAAATCAAACAGTTTTCTGACAGCTTGTAGGAGGTTGCGTAATGCAAAGTAAGTTTGAAGCCACAACGATATTTGCTATACGCCACAACGGGCAAGGCGCCATAGCTGGAGATGGACAAGTCACATTTGGAAATCAAATGATTATGAAAAGTAGTGCAAAAAAAGTGAGAAGGTTATATCAAGATTCCGTTATTGCGGGGTTTGCAGGGTCTGTTGCTGATGCCATGACATTGTTCGAGAAATTCGAAACAAAACTTGAAGAACATCATGGAAATTTGCTTCGAGCAGCAGTAGAACTCGCTAAGCATTGGCGATCAGATCGAGCGCTTCAAAAGCTTGAAGCTATGATGATTGTCATGGACACTGAAAACGTACTGTTGATATCTGGAAATGGCGAAATCATCGAACCCGATGATCACATCATTGCCATCGGCTCTGGAGGTAGCTATGCTTTAGCTGCTGGCAGAGCACTATATCATTATGCACCGCATTTAAGTGCAATCGATATAGCGAAAGCAGCTTTAGAGACGGCTGCAGATATTTGTGTATTTACCAACCATCACATTATGATCGAAACGATATAATGATCATGACCTCATCGCGAAATAACATCTATAAATGGAGGCTGTTTGATTGAATCCTAGCACATGGACACCTAAACAAATCGTTCAAGAACTTGATAAATTCATCGTCGGTCAAAAAAACGCTAAAAAATCAGTTGCTGTAGCATTAAGAAATCGCTATCGGCGAAGCTTAATCGAAGCACCTTTGCGAGATGAAATCGTACCTAAGAATATTCTGATGATCGGACCAACAGGTGTAGGGAAAACAGAAATTGCTCGCCGACTAGCTAAGATTGTAAATGCACCTTTTGTCAAAGTTGAAGCGACGAAGTATACAGAAGTAGGTTATGTGGGTAGAGATGTAGAATCCATGATTCGCGACTTGGTTGAAACATCAATTCGTATGGTGAAGTCAGAACGCACAGAAACCATCAAGATGCGAGCGGAACAACATGCGAATGAACGAATCGTTCATATTCTTGTGCCGGATCCTACTAACACCAAAACACAGCGAAATCCATTAGAGATGCTTTTTGGTGGTCAACAAAATCAAGAAGAACATAAACCGGTCATCGATGAATCGATTTCTCAGCAACGGATGCAGATGAGTAACCAGCTCGCACTAGGAGACCTCGAGAAAGAATTCATTGAAATAGAAATAGATGATCATTCGCCTTCTTTTCTCGATATGCTGGCAGGACAAAACAATGAGCAATCGAGCATGAATATGCAAGAAATGTTCAGTAATTTGATTCCAAAACGAAAAAAGAAAAGAAGACTTCCGATTCACGAGGCACGTAAGATCCTCACGCAAGAAGAAGCACATAAGTTAATTGATATGGATGATGTCATACAAGAATCGATTCACCGTGCAGAGCAATTCGGCATTATTTTTATTGATGAAATGGATAAAGTTGCAAACAGCCATCGCAATTCAAGTGGTCCTGATGTTTCGCGAGAAGGTGTCCAACGCGATATTCTACCGATTGTTGAAGGTTGCACAGTAGTTACTAAATATGGCCCTGTCAAAACAGATTACATCTTATTCATCGCAGCTGGTGCATTCCACATGTCTAAACCTTCAGACCTGATTCCAGAATTACAAGGTAGATTCCCAATTCGTGTAGAGCTTAGCAATTTAACTTTAGAAGATTTCGTGTTGATCCTCAAAGAACCCCAAAATGCATTAACCATTCAATACCATGCCTTATTGCAAACAGAAGGTATTCAGATTGAATTTTCTGATGAAGCCATATATGAGATCGCTAAAATTGCTGAAGAAGTGAATCAACAAACGGAGAATATAGGAGCAAGACGTCTTCATACTTTACTCGAAAAATTATTAGAAGAATTATCTTATGAAGCTGCGGATATCACATTGGATCATTTCGTGATTAATCCTGAATATGTAATCAATAAGTTGTCAAATATTGCGAAAAATCGAGATCTCAGTCGTTATATTCTTTGATATACAAAGAGAAATTGTTTGGCGGGAGGACATGGAATGACTTTATTAGTGAAAACAAGAAGACTCAATCGTCTGCTACAGAAAAGTGCAGGTTCTTCAGTCGTCGTACTCCAAATGGCAGAGATGCTGAAAGATATATTGCATTCGAATGTGTACATTTTGCATCAAAAAAATAAATTGCTAGGTCATGCGATCCACCAAGACGAGAATGATTCTGAAATAAACCAAGTAATTATCAACGAAAAAGAATTCCCAATTGCTTCTAACGATCTATTCTCACATTTAGAAGAAACATTTTCGAATGTCGAGTCACATCATGCTTACACCGATATTTCTGTACAGATGAATGATTTATTTGAGCAAAAATTCATCATGATCGTACCCCTTGTCGGTTCAAATCATCGACTCGGTACACTTGTTCTCACCAGGAATACGCAATCCTTTCAAGATGAGGATTTTATCATTGCAGAATACGGTGCAACGGTATTGGCTATGGATATGTTGAGAGAACAATCCGAACTTGTAGAGCAAGAATCTCGCGGAAAAGCGATCGTACAAGTCGCAATCAGTTCATTATCATATAGTGAACTCGAAGCGATCGAACATATATTCGTAGAGTTAGATGGCAAAGATGGTTTATTAGTTGCTAGTAAAATTGCAGATCGTGTAGGGATTACGCGTTCTGTTATCGTAAATGCACTCCGAAAACTTGAAAGTGCTTCTGTGATTGAAAGTCGCTCATTAGGGATGAAAGGCACTTATATTCGTATATTAAATGACCAATTCATCGGAAGTATTCAGCAAATCAAAAAAAACTAATGTCTTCAACGAGTTTTTGATTGTTCGAGGAACGGTTCATGATTGCATACAATCCGAACTTGTGGTATTATAAGCAACGGTATGATTACACACGTTCATCAATTTACATTTTGGTGCTTATGTTTATAAGTGAAATGTAAAAGAGCGATGAGCGGAGGATATTAATATAAACCACACAGAGGAGGGATGGAGATGGCAGTTATCTCCATGAAACAATTATTAGAAGCAGGTGTCCACTTCGGTCATCAGACACGTCGTTGGAATCCAAAAATGGACAGATTTATTTTTACAGAACGAAATGGGATTTATATAATTGATCTTCAAAAAACAGTGAAAAAAGTTGATGAAGCTTACAATTTCATTAAATCACTAGCTGAAATTAATGGCACTTTACTTTTTGTAGGTACAAAAAAACAAGCTCAGGATTCTGTTGCTGAAGAAGCCGCACGTTGTGGTATGTACTATATCAATCAACGTTGGTTAGGTGGTACACTTACTAATTTCTCAACCATTCAAAAACGTATTGATCGACTCAAAACATTAGAAAAATGGGAAATTGATGGTACATTTGAAGTGCTTCCTAAGAAAGAAGTCATCATACTTCGTAAAGAAAAAGACCGTCTCGAGAAATTTCTAGGTGGTATTAAAGATATGAGAGGCCTTCCTTCAGCTCTCTTTATTGTAGACCCACGTAAAGAACGTATCGCTGTTGCTGAAGCTCGCAAGCTCAAAATCCCAATTGTTGCGATTGTCGATACAAACTGTGATCCTGATGAAATCGATTATGTGATTCCTGGTAATGATGATGCGATTAGAGCTGTTAAGCTTCTCACAGCAAAAATGGCGGATGCAATCATTGAGTCTCGTCAAGGCGAACAATTAACCGTATAATCAATTCTGAATGTATTCGGGTAGGTGGAGGGTCAATAAACCTACACTGCCCTTTTTTTATCAAATTATGATGGATGAGGAGGATCATGTGATGGCAATTAATGCGAGCATGGTGAAGGAGTTACGAGAAAAAACAGGTGCAGGGATGTTAGACTGCAAAAAAGCTTTAGAAGAAGCTAATGGTGATCTAACGAAAGCATCTGAAATTCTTCGTGAAAAAGGATTGGCAGCTGCTGCAAACAAAGCTGGACGCACAGCAACTGAAGGTATAGTTGAATCATACATTCATGGAGCCGGTCGTGTTGGTGTTTTGGTAGAAATCAACTGTGAAACCGACTTTGTCGCAAAAACAGATCAATTCAAATCATTTGTTCGTGATATCGCAATGCATATTGCTGCAACAAATCCGCTCTATGTGCGACGTGAAGATGTCACTGAAGAAGACTTAAATAAAGAAAAAGAAATTCTAAGAAACCAAGCTTTACATGAAGGAAAACCCGAAAAAATCATTGATAAAATGGTTGAAGGTCGTTTAGCTAAATTCTATGAAGAACATTGTTTGTTAGAGCAACCTTTTATCAAGGATCCTGATAAAAAAATCATCGAATTATTAAATGAAAAAATTTCAAAAATTGGCGAAAAAATTTCTATACGTCGATTTGTCCGATTCGGACTTGGTGAAGGTCTTGACAAAAAAGAAGAAAACTTTGTTGAAGAAGTGATGTCACAAGTTAAACTTTCATAGTTGACAAATGAAGATTGGAACACTTAGTGTTCCTTCTTTTTACATTGTATAATCTACATCACTGTGTATGAAAGAGCGGAGGGTATCAAATTGGAGCAGCCTTGTTATAAAAGAATTATTCTGAAATTAAGCGGTGAAGCTTTGGCTGGACAACTTGGATATGGTATTGATGCGAGCGTGATTGCATCAATCGCAAACCAAATCAAAGAAGTAATCGATCTTCGTGTCGAAGTCGCTGTCGTTGTCGGAGGCGGCAATATATGGCGTGGAATCTCAGGTAGCCAAAAAGGTATGGATCGAGCTACAGCAGATTACATGGGTATGCTAGCAACCATCATGAATGCACTAGCTCTCCAAGATGCATTGGAATCGATTCAAGTAGCTACTAGAGTGCAATCATCGATCGCTATGCAACAAATTGCTGAACCTTATATTCGCAGAAGAGCGATTAGACACTTAGAAAAAGGAAGAGTTGTGATCTTTGCTGCGGGCACGGGAAATCCTTTTTTCTCAACAGATACGACTGCGGCATTACGAGCTGCAGAAATAGAAGCAGAAGTCATTCTTATGGCAAAAAATAAAGTCGACGGGGTTTACTCAGCTGATCCATATAAAGATGCAAATGCGGTTAAATATGATACACTCACATATATGGAAGTCATCAGTAATAACTTAGGTGTAATGGACTCTACAGCATCTTCGTTATGCATGGATAACAATATTCCACTTGTTGTCTTCTCTATATCGGATAAAGGAAATATCAAAAAAGTAGTGTTAGGCGAAAAAATCGGAACGACTGTCAGAGGGAGTGTATCTTAAGAATGCCACAATCAATAAAGAAACAAGCCGAAGACCGTATGGAGAAAGCTATTCTTGCACTGAGGAAAGATTTATCTATCTTACGTGCTGGTCGTGCTACACCATCCTTATTAGATCGAATCCAAGTAGAATATTATGGTGCTTTGACTCCTGTCCAGCAACTTGCCAATATAAGCACGCCTGATAGCAGAACACTGATCATACAACCGTGGGACAAAAGTTCAATGAGTGCAATCGAAAAATCCATATTAAAATCGGATTTAGGTCTGACACCTGCTAACGACGGTATAGCAATCCGAATCGTGATTCCTGCACTTACGCAAGAAAGACGTGCTGAGCTTGTGAAAACAACAAAAAAATATGGTGAAGAAGCAAAAGTGGTTGTGCGAAGTATTCGCAGAGATGCAAACGATGAAATCAAAAAAATGGAAAAATCCAGCATTTCAGAAGATGAATCTAGACGATATCAAGAAGATATTCAAAAGTTTACAGATAAGTTTGTAGCAGAAGTAGATAAAATCTTAGTATCAAAAGAAAAAGAAATCATGGAAGTGTGAGTTGGAGATAGTCCTTCGTTCTTGGTAGATCAGGACTGTTCATCTTTTCTTACTTTGGAGGAAAATGATGACTTATTTTTTCGAGAAGTGGGTAGAGTTTTACCGCAAAAAGACCAAACACACGTATGATCCGTTTGATGATGCGAATATCCCTACGCATGTCGCTATAATTATGGACGGAAACGGAAGATGGGCTAGAAAAATGGGGCTACCGAGAGCCATTGGGCACCATGCAGGTATGAAAAATATCAAAAAAATCACGATGGCAGCAGCTCATTTAGGGATAAAAGTGTTGACGCTGTATGCTTTTTCTACTGAAAATTGGAAAAGACCTAAAGATGAAATCGAATTTTTAATGAAATTACCACAAGAGTTTCTTGCTTTAGAAATAGATGAACTCATCGAAAATAAGGTGAGGGTAAGATTGACCGGATGGAAAGAGGGATTACCCGCTGATGCTTTAGCAGCAATTGAACAAAGTATCGAATTAACAAAACACAATACGGGTCTTACGTTAAACCTTGCTTTGAATTATGGAGGAAGAAAAGAAATTCTATCCGGTGTTGAACACATTATTCAAGATGTACGATCTGGAATCATCCAAAATCATGAAGTAGATGAAGCTATGTTTTCAAGGTATATGCTTACATCAGATTTACCTGACCCTGATTTACTGATCCGCACGAGTGGGGAAATACGGATAAGTAATTTTTTGTTGTGGCAACTCGCTTATTCAGAACTTTTTTTTACTGACAAGCTTTGGCCTGATTTTCACGAAACGCATTTCATAGAAGCGATCCATGAGTATCAACGTCGCGTTCGAAGATATGGTAGTATCTAAATGCGACTGAATAAATGCGACTGAATTGGGGGACAGGATGAAACAACGAATCATTACAGGGATTATTCTCGGTGTTATATTTTTTGTTGTATTGATGCTGGGTTCATTTGCATTCATAGGTTTAATTCTCTTATTAGCGCTCATTGGATACAAAGAATTCATAGCAATGAATCACTTTCGTGTTAACTCTATTCCGGTATGGTTGGGGTTTCTGCTTACGATCATGCTCACTTTACCATGGGATGATCGGTTGTATTCCGACTCACTGACTCCACTTATAGGGGTGTGGGCTTTCTTATTTGTGTGGTTAGTGCTTATGGTTCAATCCAAAAATCAGATTACGATGGATCAAATCGCCATGATGTTATTCGGAGCTTTTTACATTGGCATTGGTTTTCATTATATGATCGAAATACGAATGCTTGAATCGCATGGTGTATTTTGGGTATTGTTCATATGTGTGTGTATTTGGACAACAGATAGTGTGGCTTATTTCGTTGGTTCAACATGGGGGAAACATAAGCTCTGGCCAGAAATCAGTCCTAAGAAATCCATTGAAGGTGCAATCGGAGGTATTCTTGGTTCGATCATTGTCGCTTCTATGGTATGTTTTTTTATGCCAAACTACCTTACGTATACGCAAGCATTGATATTAGGTTTCTTCATTGCCATCATTGGTCAAATCGGCGACTTGATCCAATCAGCGCTCAAAAGAACAAAAGATATTAAAGACTCGGGTACGATATTTCCTGGGCATGGTGGTGTATTAGATCGTGTAGATAGTTGGTTAATGGTGTTCCCGATAGTTTATATCTTTGGGGAGTGGTTTCAACTCTTTACGCAGTAAGCCTGGAGGTCAGCGAATATGAAGCGAATTGCAATACTAGGTTCTACGGGTTCGATTGGAACACAGACTTTAGATGTAGTTGAACACCAAAAAGAATTGTTTCAAATAGAAGCTTTAGCAGGCGGGCATAATCTTCCTGTACTCCTAGAACAAATCAAACGATTCCAACCCAAAATGGTAAGTATGGCAACAAAAGAGTTAGCCGATCAATTGAAATTATACGTCTCTTCGGATACGAAAGTGTATTATGGAGAAGAAGGTTTATTAGAAATTGCTGCAGGATCGAATGCTGATCTTGTTGTAACAGCAGTTGTCGGTAGCCAAGGGTTAAAGCCGACGATGGCTGCCATTGATGCTGGTAAGCATATTGGACTTGCCAACAAAGAAACACTTGTTACAGCGGGTCAATTAATCACAACACGTGCGCACAAGAAAGGTGTCAAATTAATACCTATTGATAGCGAACATTCTGCGATTTTCCAATGTATACATGGAGAAAAGCGTGAAGATGTGAATAAAGTCATCTTAACTGCTTCAGGGGGTTCATTTCGTGATAAGACGCGCGAACAACTGCGTGGAGTAACGGTGAAGCAAGCGTTAGCACATCCGAATTGGTCTATGGGAGCCAAAATTACAATTGATTCAGCAACGATGGTTAATAAAGGGCTTGAAGTTATTGAAGCTCATTGGCTTTTTGGATTAGAATACGATAAGATTGAAGTAGTGATTCATCCAGAAAGTATCATTCACTCTTTGGTTGAATTTGTTGATTTCAGCATATTAGCACAGCTCGGTAACCCTGATATGCGGATTCCGATTCAATATGCTTTAACTTACCCAGATCGAGTGCAAACACCATGTAAGCCGCTGAGTTTGACTCAAGTGGGCACATTACATTTTCAAGAAATGGATTTCAAGCGATTCCCTTGTTTGCACATGGCGTACACGTGTGGTCGTAAAGGTGGGAGTTTACCAACTGTATTTAATGCAGCGAATGAAGTAGCGGTAGCACTGTTTCTCGCAAATGAGATCACTTTTCTACAAATCGAAGACATCATCGAATCCACGATTAATGCGCATGTCTCAGGAGAAAACGTAACTTTAGCTGAGATTGATGATGCAGATCAATGGGCAAGAAGCTTCGCTTCATCACGATCATTTACGTGATAGGTACCATTTGCACACAACCCATATATAGCAAAACTTGTTTTAAATATGAAATTAATGTTAATCTGAGATGAGGGTAAAAGGTTTTCCATGTATGGATGATGCTGTGATCTTTTATGCAATCTCTGTAATTCCGAGTAAGGAGGGCTACTCAATTGTCATTCATTGAAACAACGTTAAAAGTGATATTACTATTTTTTGTATTGGTAGGTATACATGAATGGGGTCATTTTTATTTTGCTAAAAGAGCTGGGATTCTTGTTAGAGAATTCGCTATTGGGTTTGGACCCAAACTGTTCTCATATCGAAGAGGGGAAACCAAATATACGGTAAGGCTAATGCCTATAGGTGGTTTCGTGCGAATGGCTGGTGAAGATCCTGAAATTGTCACGATTCAACAAGGTCAAACGATAGCGATACGCTTAAATCAACAAAGAGAAGTATCTGCATTAATTCTCGATCAACTCGACCAGCGAACCGAAGTGATCCAAGGTACTGTTGAACAAATCGACATTGAACAACAATTAACGCTTGAAATGTTAGTTCACGAAGAACGAATGCAGTATCGCATTCATCCGCAAGCGATGATGATTACAAAAAGTCAAGAAACACAAATCGCACCCAAAAACCGCCAATTCAGTCATAAATCCGTATCTCAACGAATGTTGACTATCGTCATGGGACCCGTGATGAATTTCATACTAGCGATCGGTTTATTTGCGATCTTGATCACAATGATCGGAGTACCTACGAATGTAAAATTAGAACAAGTAGAAGCAAACAAAGCTGGAGCTACTGCAGGATTACAAGCAGGTGATATTATATTATCGATCGATCAAGTACCGATCACTGATCAGCGGCAAACATTAACTTCGTTAATCCAACAATCACCTGACACTAAGATGACATGGGTGATTGAGAGAAATGGTCAAACGTTCAATGTAGAAGTAACACCTAACAATGAAGACGGTAAAGGAAGAGTAGGAATCGCGATTACAGGCGACACGCGTTCTGCATCATTCACGGAAGTCGTTACAGGTACCTATAAGCAACTTATTAATTCAACACAAAATATATTAACCGGATTCAAAATGCTGATCTTAGGCCAATTCAAACTCGATGATCTCGGTGGACCTGTCCGCACTGCACAAGTAACCGCAGAGTTTGCAAGAATGGGATTGCATTATCTTATATTTTGGGCTGGAACATTAAGTTTATATTTAGGATTATTTAATTTACTTCCTTTCCCTGCTTTAGACGGAGGAAGATTAGTTTTCTTAGGGTTTGAAGCTGTAAGAGGTAAGCCAATTGATCCAAGTCGTGAAAGCATAGTGCACTTTGTCGGATTTGCTGTATTGATGTTACTGATGTTAGCGGTGACCTATAATGATATTTTGAGATTTATTAATAGCTAACCACAAATTGTTGGAGGACGACATGTCGACAGATAAAACATTTGTCAAGGAAATCACACCGCAAGAGGAAGATTTTTCACGCTGGTATATTGATGTCATCAAAAAAGCGGATCTGATGAGTTATTCGCCTGTGCGAGGTTGTATTGTATTTAAACCTGATGGGTATGAATTATGGGAACATATGCAGCGTGAATTGGATCGAAGGTTCAAAGACACGGGCCATCGCAATGCGTATTTCCCTCTATTTATACCGGAGAGCTTTTTCCAAAAAGAAAAAGAACATATCGAAGGCTTTAATCCAGAATTGCCTTGGGTTACTGAAGCAGGTGGGGAGAAACTCGAGGAACGACTTGCGATTCGCCCTACTTCTGAAACGATGGTTGGTCATATGTATGCAGAGTGGATCAATTCGTATCGGGATTTACCGCTATTGATCAATCAATGGGCCAATGTCGTTAGATGGGAAAAGCGGACTTTGCCTTTTCTTCGAACGACTGAATTTTTATGGCAAGAAGGTCACACAGCGCATGAAGACGAAGCAGACGCTCGCCGAGAAACGATGCAAATGCTTGAAGTTTATCGTGAATTCGCTGAAAATATTCTAGCTTTACCTGTCATAGTAGGTCAAAAAACACCTTCAGAGAAATTCGCTGGCGCTGTTGATACATTCTCCATCGAAGCCATGATGAAAGACGGTAAAGCCGTTCAAGCAGGAACTTCTCATTATTTGGGTACCAAGTTCGCAGAAGCGTTCGATATTAAGTACTTAGATCGTGATAATCAACATCGATATTGTCACACGACATCTTGGGGTGTCAGTACGCGATTGATTGGAGCGATCATCATGGCGCATGGAGATAATCGCGGACTGGTGTTACCTCCCAAAATCGCACCGATTCAAGTTGTGTTCATTCCCATTGGTCCACCCAAATCTCGAGATCTGATTCTTTCGAAAATCAATGAATTAAGTCAACAATTGAAACACATCCATATTCGAGTTAAAATCGATGACCGTACAGACGTAAGTCCAGGTTGGAAATTCAATGAATATGAAATGCGTGGAATTCCGATCCGTGTGGAACTAGGACCTAGAGATTATGATCTTCAGCAAGCGATACTTGTATCTAGAGTCACAGGCGAGAAAACTCCTGTTGGATTTGATAGTTTTGTCGAACAGATCGAGAAGTTACTGCTACAAATTCATCAACAGATGTATGATCATGCTCACCAATTTCTAAATGATCACATCATCGCTGTAGATACATTGGATGAAATGAAAGCACATTTCGAACAATCTAAAGGGTTTGTCACAGCGGGTTGGTGCGGTTCACTTGCTTGTGAATCACAAGTAAAAGACGAAGTAAGTGCTACAAGCAGGAATATGCCTTTCCAACCATCTGTTCCTACATTAACATGTCTCGTTTGCGGAAGTGCAGCACAACACACAGTTGTATATGGGAAAAGTTATTGATGATCGCATAAAGCAATAGGATTGTATGTGATTCTATTGCTTTTTTATAGGGTATAGAGAGGGTAGATGATGGCAATGACGACAAACCAGAGGGATCGCTTCGAACGTCTCCTCATACATACGGATATGCCTCCTGAATGGCTTCATTCCTATTTTCAACATACGAGTTTAGCAAAGGTGCTTTGTAGCCAAAAAACCAATGAATGGACATTCATATTCCATGAAAAAGAACTAATTCCTCACCATATCTATCTCGAATTCACGACTAAAGTTAAATCATTTTATGCACATATTGCTCATGTCGAGATTGTTTTTGCATTTGAGTCTGTTTCTACACGAGATCTCATCGAGGAATACTGGCCTCTTTTTTTGGATGGGTTATTAGCCAAAGAAGAGACGATTCACGGTTGGATGAGTAAATCTACGATTCAGATTCAAGCGAACACGTTGACACTCACAGTATTTGATCCATTCAGTCTTGAACAAGCCAAAAAGAAAAATGTAGATACCTACATTAAGTCTTTTTTTCAGTTATATTTTCAAATTGAACTTTCTGTTCATTTTGCAGTAAGTGAATCCCATGAAGAGGAATTAGAATTATTTGCGAAGCAAATCGAGCAAGAACAAAGAATGGTCGTGCAAGATTTAGTAACAACACGTGAACTGATTTCCGATACGAAACAAACGAGTCAACCCGATACACTTCTTATCGGTTACGCAATTAAAGATGAAGCGATACAGATAAAAGAGATTAATGAAGAACAAAAAAGAATCGTGATTCAAGGTGAAGTGTTCCAACTCGAAATGAAAGATTTGAAAAATGGTATGCGTTTATTTACATTTTATGTTACTGATTATACGGATTCGTTGATGATCAAGATTTTTGCAAAAAACAAAGAAGAAATCAAATCGTATCGTTTACTGTCCAATGGGATTTGGGTGAAATTAAGAGGGAAAATTGAATTTGATCGTTTCATGCAAACACCTGAATTAGTGATGATCCCTAATGATATCGAAGAACGGTTAACGCCTTATGAACGGACAGATACAGCAACGAGTAAACGAGTCGAATTTCATTTGCATACGAATATGAGCATGATGGATGCCATTACACCGATCGATGCGTATATGCAACAAGCCGCAAAGTGGGGACATAAAGCAATAGCAATCACCGATCACAGCAACGTACAAAGCTTCCCAGAAGCAAGTAAAGCAGCCAAAAAGTATGGCATCAAAGCCATCTACGGTATCGAAGCGAATGTAGTCAATGATGCTGTACCCATCGTCTATCGAGCTACATCTGAGAAAATCCAAGATGTGGTCTATGTCGTATTTGATATTGAAACAACAGGTTTATCGATTCGCCACAACAAGATCATCGAGATTGCTGCGATTAAGCTTTCACAAGGCAAGGAAATCGACCGCTTCGAAACGTTCATTAACCCTCACGTGAAAATTCCATATCACATTCAACAGTTAACGAACATCACGGATGACATGGTGCAACATGCACCTGAATTACAGGATATGCTTCCTGTATTTGTAGATTTTGCACGCGATTGTGTATTAGTTGCGCACAATGCTCGATTCGATATGGGATTTATACAAGCGAATTTAAAACAGTTGGAGTTACCCGTTCTTACCAACGTTGTTGTAGATACACTGGAATATGCGCGATGGATATATCCAAATCTAAAAAACCATCGGCTCAACACATTAGCTGATAAATTGAAAATCACACTAGATCAGCATCATCGTGCGATCTATGATACTTTGGCTTTAGCTTCAATCTTAAATCGGTTGAACGAAGAAAGTATAGAGCGAAATATCGATACCTTATCTGCATTGAATGCACAGACTGGTAAAGATCTCAGTAATCAACGACCCTTTCATTGTTGTATCTATGCTTTAGATGCACTTGGGAAGAAAAATCTCTACACGTTAATTTCTTTAGCTCACACGAAATACTTTCAAAAAGTACCGTGTATCCCCAAAAGTGTTCTTGTGCAGCATCGAGAAGGGTTACTGATCAGCTCAGGTTGTGAAAAAGGCGAATTTTTCGAAGCTGTATTGAACAAGTCAAGTGAGGAAGCTGAAACCGTTGCTGCATTTTACGATGTCTTAGAGATTCAACCTCCGCATTACAATATGCATCTCATTGATAAAGGATTTGTTGCAAGTATTCAAGAGTTGCAGCAAACGGCACATCAGATCTATGACATCGGCAAAAAACTGAACAAGCTCGTGATTGCTACTGGCAACGCACATTATTTGCATCCTCATGATAAAATATGCCGTGATATTACGATCCATGGCATTACAGGCTTTAGTCCGCTGAAAGAACTTAAGAAACCAGATGCACATTTCTTAACTACGAATGAAATGTTAGCTTCATTTGATTTTCTTGGTGGATCCAAAGCCTATGAAGTCGTGGTGAATAACACACAACAATTGGCAGATCAATTCGAAGCTATCACATTGTTTCCTGATCAATTGTACACTCCTGTGATTGCAGGAGCAGATGAAGAAATACGTGAGAAATGCTATGCTTCCGCCAAACGATTGTATGGTTCTGAGTTACCTCCCATCATCGAAGAGCGTCTAGTCAAAGAATTAAATCCAATTATTACATATGGTTTCTCGGGGATCTATTTGATTTCAGAACGATTAGTGAAGAAATCGAATCAAGATGGTTACTTGGTAGGTTCGCGAGGCTCAGTAGGCTCATCTATCGTAGCGATGTTGTTAGGTATATCGGAAGTGAATCCGATGCCTGCTCATTATTTGTGTATGCATTGTCAGTATAGTCAATGGTTCACTGATGGAAGTGTGCCCAGTGGATTTGATTTACCGTTATTGAAGTGTCCAGTGTGTAGCCATGTCATGAAAGGGGATGGACATGATATTCCCTTTGAAACGTTCTTAGGATTCAACGGAGATAAGGTGCCCGATATTGACTTGAACTTCTCAGGTGAGTATCAAAATGTCGCACATCAATATACCAAAGTGTTATTTGGCGAGAGAAATGTGTTTCGCGCAGGAACCATCGGAACCGTTGCTGACAAAACGGCTTACGGATTTGTCAAAAAATACGAAGAAGAGCACGGACATGAATGGCGTTCTGCAGAAATTCTCCGATTGGCGAATGGGTGCACAGGTGTGAAGCGAAGCACAGGTCAGCATCCAGGTGGGATTGTTGTCGTACCAGAAGATATGGATATGAATGAAATTACGCCTGTGCAATTTCCTGCCGACGACAAAAATTCTGACTGGAAGACCACTCATTTCGATTATCATGCATTTGATGCGAATCTGCTTAAGTTAGATATCCTCGGTCATGATGATCCGACGATGATGCGCATGCTACAAGATCTAACAGAAGTTGATCCTGTTAGGATTCCGATGAACGATGAGCTCGTGATGAGTATATTCTATTCAACAGCAGGTATCGGTGTAAACTCAGAACAGATTCGCTCTTCAGTAGCTACATATGGAATTCCAGAAATGGGAACGAAGTTTGTTCGTCAAATGCTAGAAGAAACACAACCGCGCAGCTTTGCTGATTTGTTACAAATATCTGGTTTATCTCATGGGACAGGTGTATGGATTGGTAATGCGCAAGACCTCATTCGCAATCAAACATGTACCATTAAATCAGTGATCGGTTGTCGTGACGATATTATGCTGTATTTGATTTATAAAGCAGGAATGGATGCTGCACTTGCATTCAAAATTACAGAAAGCGTGCGCAAAGGACGAGGATTGACTGACGAATGGAAAGCAGCGATGAAGAGAAATGAAGTGCCGGAATGGTACATTGCATCCTGTGAACGCATCGAATATATGTTTCCTAAAGCACATGCAACGGCATATGTCATCTCAGCAGTGCGTACAGCTTATTTCAAGGTGTATCACCCCATTGCTTTTTATGCAAGTTATTTCAGTGTGCGTGTGCAAGACTTTGATTTAGACATACTTTGCCAAGGATATGAAGCGATTCTAAAAAAACTCATTGAAATCGAGAACAAAGGGTTTCAAGCGACGCCTAAAGAAAAAACAATGATCTCTATTTTTGAAATGGCATTAGAAATGACAGCAAGAGGCTTTCATTTCAAGCCGATTGATCTGTACCGATCAGATGCATCTCGGTTTGTTATTGTAGGTGATGCGATCATCGCTCCTTATTCTGCGGTACAAGGCATTGGAGAGAATGCTGCTCGGTTCATTGCAGCTTCGCGTGAAGATGGTCCGTATTTATCTATTGAAGATTTCCAATCGCGCTCAAAAGCATCTAAACCTGTTGTCGAATTATTATCGGTCATGGGGTGTTTCCGCGGATTACCTGAATCGAATCAGCTTTCATTGTTTTAAATGTGAGATGGGGTTTCATGATAAGGTAGACAAGATGAACGTTCTACAATTTCAACATCAATCAGTTCAGTAAGGCTTATAGGGCTTTGTGAATTCATAATTGTGAGTAACATCGAAGCAATTCGTTGAGCAAATACATCGATAGGAGCTCCGACTGCTGTGACAGGGACATCTAATTCAGCGAGTTTGGGGATATGATCATAGCTGATCAGTGATACATCATCCGGTACACAACGTCCTGCGTCTTGAACGGATCGTAAGAACCCAGCGGTCAAATCGAATGCACCTGTAATCACAGCAGTTGGACAATGTGTAGCATTCATCAACTCGCGCCCTGCAACGTATCCTTGGAGCCATGTATCGCCTTTAGCATTGATGACATATGCGGATTCAGGCGAGAGTCCGCATGCGAGTGCTGCTTCACAGAAACCTGTTACTTTCACTTGCTGTTTACTATCTGGGACACGCGCGTCTCCAAGATAGGCGATGTGGCGATGACCCAGTCCGACTAGATATCGCACAGCTTTGCCTATGGCATCTTTACGCTTGGCGTCCACGAGTGCATACCGTGTTCCCCAAATATCGGATGAACCGATCGAGATAAACGGTATACCTGTCGTGATCACTTCACGTGGCGTTGGTTCAGAGGAAATTTCTTCGAAAATAACGATGCCGTCGACTTGAAGTCGTTGAAACATGTTGAGTGCATCTCGGATACCAAGTATAGATAAGATTACTTCATATCCGCGATCCGTTAACTCATGATTAATTCGTTCAACGAGTGCAGATAATGCGATCTTTTCTAACGAAGGGAGCACGATCCCCACAGTCTTACTTCGCTTGGAAACGAGGCGTTGCGCAGCGAAGTTGGGTTGATAGGCCAACTGATGAGCGATTTCAACAATGCGCTGTTTGGTGTCAGGACGTACGAGAGGGCTGTTGTTTAATGCTTTGGATACTGTCGAATAGCTGACACTGGCTAATCGAGCGATATCTTTGATCGTAACATTCATCTAGTATTCTCCTTCATCTATGAACGTCTGCTTCAATCAGTAATGCCACGTATTCCTCATCGTATGAATATACATAAAATACATTGAAATTTAAGGTTTCTCAAGGTATGATGATAAGATTATATCATAATAACAACGTTGTTAACAAACGAAAGGAGCTGCTATTCGTGAGTGATATCATCAGAAATATGCTTCAGCCGATACCGCTTCCCGCGATGGTACGTATTCGACAACATTTTGATAGATCCCAATTAACAGACCCCATACACGTTCTGCGTTCAGAATTAGACAAACCAGGTGCGATCGATCAGATTCATGTGGGACAACGAGTAGCGATTGCGGTCGGTAGTCGAGGTATTGCGAACATCGCTGAGATGACGAAAACCGTAATTGAAGCTGTGAAAGCACAAGGCGCACATCCATTCATCGTTCCATGTATGGGTAGCCATGGTGGTGCAACAGCAGAAGGCCAAATCGACGTATTGAACCATTTAGGGATTGATGAAGAGACGATGGGGGTTCGCATCGAATCGTCGCTGAATGTCATCGAAATCGATCGCTTACGAAACGGATTACCTGTATATGTCGATGAGATTGCTTCGCAAGCAGATGCCATTATCGTCATCAATCGCGTGAAACCGCATACAGCATTTCGTGGACCGATCGAAAGTGGCATCATGAAAATGATCGCTATCGGGCTTGGTAAGCAAAAAGGAGCAGAAGCTTGTCATCAGCTTGGTTTTAGACACATGGCTGAATTCGTTCCACAAATGGCTTCCTTGTTAATTCAGAAATTACCCATTGTATTCGGTGTCGCTGCCATTGAAAATGCATATGATCAGACTTGTCTTATCGAGGTCATACCGGCTCAACATATCTATGAACGCGAAGTGATCTTGCAACAAATAGCTAAACAGCGCATGCCTAAACTACTTTTTGAACAAATCGATGTACTTGTCGTTGATTACATCGGGAAAAACATCAGTGGGGACGGAATGGATCCCAATATTACTGGAAGATATCCGACGCCATATGCTTCAGGTGGACCTGATGTCAACAAGATCGTCGTACTCGATGTCACTCCACAATCCAAAGGAAATACGAATGGTGTTGGTGCAGCGGATTTCACTACGCGACAATTAGTCGATCAGATGGACTATATGGCTACATATGTAAATGGACTGACGTCAACGGTGTGCGCACCGACCAAAGTACCCATGACGTTAGAAAGTGCAGAGCTTGCTATCAAAGCTGCTGTAAAAACAAGTAATATCTTAGATTTCCATCAATGTCGCTTAGTTCGGATTCGCGATACGTTGCACTTAGGAGAGATAGAAATCTCATTACCTCTGCGCGAGGAAATACGTCATCGTTCAGATATGGAGATCATATCCGAACCGTACACGTGGACATTTAATCAAGAAGGGAATATTCCAAGATGAATCGATATGTCGTTGCAGTTGACATCGGTACGACAAGCACGAAAGTAGCTGTGATTGACAAAGAAGGAAGGATCCATGCATCCTCCGCCATCGAATATCCATTACATACACCAGCACCTGATCGAGCAGAGCAAGATCCTTACGAGATTCTTCGATCTGCTTCGTCAGCTGTACATCGAGCGATGTCACAAGCTTCCCTCTCACACCTCGATATTCGCTGTGTTTCACTCAGCTCAGCAATGCATAGCTTAATTGCACTTGATCGAGAAGGGATAGCGCTTACGCCATGCCTGACATGGGCGGATAATCGAAGCGCTGCCTATGTCTTGAAACTGCAAGAGCAACATGATGCACATGCGATCTACAGAGCAACAGGAACACCTGTGCATCCCATGTCACCCTTACTTAAGTTGATGTGGTTACGAGAGCAGCGTCCTGATCTGTATATGCGCACGTATAAATTCGTCAGTATCAAGGAATTTATCACCTATCACTGGTGTAACGTGTTTGTTATCGATCAATCCATCGCTAGCGCGACTGGGTTGTATGCATTACGAGATCGGGATTGGTATATGCCTTCACTTACTGCAGCAGGAATAGCCCCGGAGCAACTGTCAACACTTGTTCCAACAACACATATCCTCCAAGGTATCGAGCGCACTTGGGCTGATCAACTGGGCTTATCTATTCATACGCCAGTCGTCATTGGTGCGTCTGATGGCGTGCTAGCCAATGTCGGTGTAGGTGCTGTCCGCTCAGATACATTCGCGGTTTCGATTGGTTCAAGTGGCGCTGTGCGAGCCATGGTTCATGAACCGACTACAGATCCACTTGAACGTACGTTTTGTTATGCGCTGACTGAAGATCGGTGGGTGATCGGAGGTGCGATCAATAACGGTGGCATCCTGTTTCGTTGGGTCAGAGACGAACTAGCTACTCAAGAAGCAGAGGAAGCACGAATAGCGGGCATAGACCCTTACGAACGCTTGACTGCGCTTGCTCGCGATGTACCTGCAGGATCAGGGGGTCTGATCGTACTGCCACTCTTTGCTGGTGAACGAGCACCGTATTGGAATGCTGATGTGCGCGGTGTGTTCTTCGGACTGTCACTTGCGCATGGGAAGAAACACATGATCCGCGCTGTGCTCGAAGGAATCGGATATGCCATCCGATCCGTGGCAGAATCTGTTCAATTCACTACAGGGAAACCACTTGAGATTAGAGCTTCTGGTGGCTTCGCACGCTCTCCATTTTGGCGACAAACACTCGCAGATATCTTAGGTACACGACTTTCTGTACCGAATTCCATCGAAAGCTCCGCATTAGGTGCTGCAGCTCTTGGATTGTATGCGCTAGGTGATCTTCCATCGCTTGAAGCTGCAGAGAATTGGTCCGAGATTACCGATCAACATGTTCCGCATCCTGCGAATCAAATCATATATGATGAATTATATGCGATGTATACAGACGTATATACTCAATTGGTAGAACCGTTCGCAAGAATCAGTGCATTTCAAAAAAATAACAGTTAGGAGCACTTGAAGATGCGATCATTGTTTGATTTAACAGGCAAAACAGCAGTATTGATCGGAGGAAACAGTACCCTCGGATCAGTCATGGCAGAAGCACTCGGAGCACATGGAGCACAAGTAGCCATCGTCGGCCGAAATGTCCAGACTGCAGCTGAAGTCGTAACGCACTTACAACAAAGCGGGTACGAAGCGAAAGCATTTCAAGCAGATGCAACCAAGAAGCAAGATGTGTTTAGAATCTGTTCAGAGATTCTCGCTTGGTCTGGCCAAGTGGACATCCTGATGAACTGTCCCGGCAAGAATAGTGCAACACCGTTCTTCGAGATTACTGAAGAAGAATGGGACGAGATTATGGATGTCAATCTCTTGAGCATCTTACTTTCATGTCAAGTATTTAGTAAACAAATGATCGAACAAGGAACAGGCGGAAGCATCATTAATATATCCTCGGTTTCCTCGGGCCCTCCACTCTCACGCGTGTTAACTTATTCAGTATCCAAAGCAGGTGTGAATTCGCTGACGCAATATCTTGCACGTGAATTCGCGCCTTATCAGATTCGTGTCAATGGCATTATTCCTGGTTTCTTTCCAGCAGAGCAGAACAAAAAAATCCTCTCTGAAGAACGAATTGCGCAGATCATGAGCCATACACCCATGAATCGTTTCGGAAAACCCGAAGAATTACAAGGAGCTGCAGTATACCTAGCATCTGAGCGCGCGTCAGGATTTGTCACAGGGACATTTCTTCGCGTGGATGGAGGATTTGGTGCCATAACCATATAAGGAAATGTTCGATCGTTCCACCATACATATCATGAATAGTTGATGAGTTCGATGGTACGACCATTCTTAGATGATCACTTTCTGTTAACCAACGCGACAGCAATCAAACTATTCCACCGTTATGTCAAGCCGTTACCCATTATCGATTATCATTGTCATTTGAGCCCTCAAGAAATATACGAGAACAAGTCTTACCCGAATCTTACTGCCATCTGGTTATATGGGGATCATTACAAATGGAGATTGATGCGTGCACATGGCATAGACGAACACTACATCACCGGTGATTTCAGTGATTTGGGCGAGCATGTGATTTCTTCTTGAGCTCACATGTAGAAACCATATGTACCTCTGATGATCCGATAGATAACCTGATCTATCATCGCAAGTTACAAGCAGATGAATCTTTTTTTGTTCATGTCTTACCTTCATTTCGACCAGACAAAAGCATCGAAATCAACCGTTCAGGCTTCAAGGACTGGATTCACAAGCTTGCCGCAGTAAGTGGCATCTCAATCCATTAGTTTACCGATTTACAAGCTGCACTCGAACAGCGTATAAGCAATTTCCACGAGATCGGTTGTCGCGTATCTGAGCATGCGCTCGATGATGTGCCCTATGCATCGCGAGGAGGGGTCATGCAATACCACATGAATGCTTCGCGCAACAACAATTCTCGGATGTTCGCACAAGTGGGACCCGACTCAACATCACAACATCGGTACATGGATCGGCAACTTCCAAAGCAGCGCTACAGCAGGTAAAATACAGCTCGGTTCTGCATGGTGGTTCAACGATACCAAAGAAGGCATGCTTGTTCAAATGAGAACACATGCCGATGTAGGATTATTAAGTCCATTCGTAGGAATGCTTACAGATTCCCGCAGTTTCTTATCCTATACGCGGCGCGAATATTTCCGCCGAATCCTGTGTAACCTTATCGGTGAATGGGTAGAGCAAGGGGAATACCCAGATGAAGAGCAGTGATTTGATGAACACAAAACTCATCATCTCGGTCACTGTTTTCTATCTAATTGACTTGGAGATGGTGTATCCATTTATCCAAAAGTAACTCGTTAAAGATAATGAGATTAGTGTTATTAAATATTAATTTTATTAAATAATTAATAACCTGGACCCTAGAAAAACATGACTTGATCGAATCATGGGTAGCTTCACATTCAAGTTCTCAATAACACAGAAAGAGTAGACATAGATCATGTATCTATGATATACTAAGTTTTGGAGATTTTCGGGATAACGGTTGTAGGATCAAAGAGTGGGGAAACCCACTCTTTACATTTTAATATGGCATTTTGGGTATTTCATGTTAAATGAGCATCCTGATCTTTCATGTATTTATGAATGGAGCACTAATTTTGGGGAGGGAATATATGAGCGCAAGTCATTCACTTGCAATTCATAACATTGTAGAGAAACTATTGCATGATTTTCTTAACTTGCATGGATTTGAGCTTATTGATGTGGAATACGTCAAAGAAGGGAATAACTGGTTCCTTCGTGTTTATATAGACAAAGAACAAGGGATCGACATTGAAGATTGCAGCAGAGTCAGTGAATTCCTTAGTGAGCAATTAGATGCAGAGGACCCAATCGAACAAGCCTACTTTCTTGAAGTGTCATCACCGGGTGCAGAACGCCCTCTCAAAAAACTCGAGGATTTTCACAAAGCTACAAACCAATATGTGTTTATCACCACATACGAACCGATTGATGGAAACAAAGAATTCGAAGGAATGCTTTCTCTATTTGATGGAGAATCACTCGAAATGATATGTGGGAAGAAAACATCAGTGATTCCATATGGCAAAGTAGCCAGTGCACGGCTAGCTATTCAGTTTTAATGTTTCGTTATGCATGAGAGGAGGAATTAATTTCAAATGAATACGGACTTTATTGACGCGCTAACAGAAATTGAAAGAGAGAAAGGCATCTCCAAAGATTTATTGATTGATGCAATTGAAGCAGCGATGATATCTAGTTACAAGCGGAATTTTAATACTGCACAAAACGTACGAGTAGACATCAACCGACACACAGGCATGATCAAAGTTTACGCGCGCAAAAATGTTGTCGAAGATGTTCTTGATGTGCGATTAGAACTATCCGTTGATGCAGCGAGACAAATCAATGCCAATTATCAAATCAACGATATTGTTGAAATCGAAGTAACACCTAGGGATTTTGGGCGAATTGCGGCACAGACAGCCAAACAAGTAGTTACACAGCGCATACGTGAAGCAGAGCGCGGATTAATTTATAACACATTTATTGAGCGTGAAGAAGACATCGTCAATGGGATCTTCCAAAGACAAGATCAACGAAATGTATATATCGATATCGGTAAAGTCGAAGCTGTATTGCCAATTAACGAACTCATGCCCACGGACCGCTACAAGCAAGGGGATCGTGTGATAGCATTTATTACTAAAGTTGAGAATACAACAAAAGGCCCTCAAATTAATTTATCTCGTACTCACCCAGGGCTCCTCAAGCGATTGTTCGAACTTGAAGTTCCTGAAATATTTGATGGTGTTGTGGAAATTCGTTCTGTAGCACGTGAAGCAGGTTATCGTTCTAAAGTAGCTGTGCATTCACGTAATCCAGAAGTTGATCCTGTAGGTTCTTGTGTCGGACCCAAAGGGATACGTGTGCAAACCATCGTCAACGAGTTACGAGGAGAGAAAATCGATATCGTGCGTTGGATGGATCGTACCGAAGATTATATAGCCAATTCATTAAGTCCATCTAAAGTCATAGAAGTTGTAATTTTACCAGATGAGAAAATAGCTCGCGTGATTGTACCCGACTACCAACTTTCCTTAGCCATAGGGATCAAGGGTCAAAATGCAAGACTCGCTGCAAAATTGACTGGATGGAAAATCGACATCAAGAGTGAATCGCAAGCAGAACAAGAATTTGGTCGAGCCAAGACATATATCGATCCTACAACTGATTCTACACTTGTATAAAAGGTGAACAATGATGAAAACAAGGAAAATTCCTCTTCGTAAATGTGTGGCTTGTCAACACATGTTAGCTAAAAAAGAATTAATTCGTATTGTGAAAACTCCAGAAAACGAAGTCATGATCGACCTCAAGGGCAAGAGATCAGGTCGGGGAGCATACTTATGTGGCAAGCTAAGTTGTTTCAAACTAGCGAAGAAATCTAAAGCTCTCGATCGAGCATTGAAACAAAGCGTAAGCATAGAAATATACGACCAACTCGAACGAGATTTCACTCAAGTCGAAGTAGAATTCAATTCTAGTAAAGAAGTGATGCAAAGTGAAGAGTAAATTCCTGTTAACATTAGGAATGGCCATGCGTGCAGGTAAGTTAGCTCTAGGAGATGAGAACACATTCAAAATGATTCGCTCTAATCAAGCTAAACTCGTTCTGATCGCTAATGATGCTTCAGCTCACACGCGTAAGAAATTTCAAAATAAATGCGAGTTTTATGGTGCTACGCTGTTAGAAATATGTAGCAAAAGTGAGTTAGGACGAAGTGTTGGTAAAGAGGCGAGTGTTATTTTAGCTGTGTTAGATGAAGGTTTTGCAAAATCATTGCAAAAGTATCATGAAAATCTTACGGAGGTGGAGAGAATTGACGAATAAAGATGACAATAAAGATAAATTACGTGTCTACGAATACGCGAAATCCCTAAATATGAACAGTAAAGAAATCATCACCATATTGAAACGTTTGAACCTACCTGTCAATAATCACATGAGCGTAATGGAAAATGATTCCGTTCATGCAGTCGAGAAGTTTTTCCACGACATTAAAGCGAATGCAGCTGCGAAGCATGCAGCAGTAACAACTGCACAATCACAAAAAAACAATCAAAGTAAACCTGCTTCACAACAAGAACAACTAGATAAATCAACAATTAGTTCGATACAATCCAATGATGATACGCGAAACCAAGTGTTGAATTCTTCGAAGGTAAGCCGCGATGACCTTGCAGAGCAAAGGAAAAAAGCAAATGAACAATTAAATAAAAATGACAAACCAACTTCATACCCGTCATCTGAACGCACAAATACATCATCAACCTATACATCACGCAATCAAAGTACTTCCTACAAATCTACGTCAACTAGCCATTACGCAGCTCCTGTGAATTCAGAGACTCCTGCGAATTCAGAGACTCCTGTGAATTCAAGTCCGATGGATGCTCAACAGCTACCTTCTAGACCTGCACCATCCAATGAGTCAAGAAACGAAAACAACGCTTATCCAAGTAACGTGAGAAACAATTCAGCGCACTCAGGAAATGGTACTCCTAGTCCGCGAAGTTATTCTTCAAATAACACAGGAGATCCATCAAATAAACCCGCATATACTCCGCGTCCAACAGGCACAGGGAATCCGCGTCCAACAGGCACAGGGAATCCACGTCCAACAGGTACAGGGAATCCGCGTCCAACAGGTACAGGAAATCCGCGTCCAACAGGTACAGGGAATCCGCGTAGTGATTATTCTTCTTCAACACAAAGACCGAATCCTTCATACACCAATTCGACATCTTCGAACACTAGATTTGCACCGAACAGAGATAAACCCAAATCTTCAACGGACGCACTTACGAAGAATCGCGATCAGCCTGCTCAAGCCTCACGAGCAAATGATCTCAATCGCAGTGCAGCCAATACACGTACTAAACCACCATTTGCGGATAAAAAACCACCTTTCCGCAAAGAATCCGAAGAAGCCGCAAAAAAAGGTTCAAAATTAGCACCTAATCGTTTTGATGATTCGCGTTCAACCGATTCGAAATCAAAGTGGAATTCAAAAAATTCCAAGTACAAAAACCAAGCAAATGCGAAAAAAGAAAAAGTAGATAATACTCCCAAAAAAATCATTGTCCGTGGTCACATGACTGTAGGTGAAACTGCAAAATTATTGCATAAAGATGTAGCTGAAGTCATCAAAAAACTTCTGACTTTAGGGGTTTTGGCAACGATCAATCAAGAATTAGATTTGGCAGCAATCGAACTCCTAGCGAATGCGTTCAATGTGGAAACTGAAATCAAAATCACGATTGAAGATGACCGATTTGAAACCATTGAAGAAACAGATGAAGCAGAGAATCTGTTAACTCGCCCTCCCGTTGTAACGATCATGGGTCATGTCGATCATGGGAAAACAACTTTATTGGATGCGATTCGACATACGAATGTAACGAATGATGAAGCAGGAGGCATTACGCAACATATTGGTGCCTATCAAGTGGAAGTCAATGCGAAGAAAATTACGTTTTTAGACACTCCTGGACATGAAGCTTTCACAACGATGAGAGCTCGCGGTGCTCAAGTGACCGACATTACCGTACTCGTCGTTGCTGCTGATGATGGCGTGATGCCACAAACGATCGAAGCAATCAATCATGCTAAAGCGGCTAAAGTACCGATTATTGTAGCTGTCAACAAAATTGACAAAATGGGTGCAAATGTTGAAAAAATCAAGCAATCGTTAACCGAATACGAACTTGTCCCCGAAGAATGGGGTGGAGACACGATATTTTGTGAATTATCTGCAAAGAATAAGACAGGAATCGAAAATTTACTGGAAATGATTCTTTTAGTTGCTGAAGTTCAAGAATACAAAGCGAATCCTAACAAACGTGCACGAGGAACTATCATTGAAGCAGAATTAGATAAAGGCAGAGGTCCTGTCGCACGAATTCTGATACAACACGGTACACTTAGAGTAGGAGACAGTTTCGTAGCAGGTGTGTGTTTTGGTCGCGTTAGAGCTATGGTGAATGATAAAGGCAAAAAAATCAAAGAAGCATTCCCTTCAACACCTATTGAAATCACAGGCCTCACTGAAGTTCCACAAGCAGGGGATCCTTTCATGGTATTTGAAGATGAACGCAAAGCAAGAGATATTGCAGAAAAACGCTCGATTGAATTGCGTCAATCCGAAATGGGTGCGAACTCACGTGTTACATTGGACGAATTATACAAACAAATTTCTGATGGTGACATCAAAGACTTGTTCGTGATCATCAAAGGAGATGTTCAAGGCTCCGTTGAAGCTTTAAAAGGATCTCTTGAGAAAATCGAAGTACAAGGTGCTCGTGTAAAAATCATTCATTCAGGTGTAGGAACGATCACTGAAACAGATGTTTCCCTTGCTTCTGCATCTAATGCCATTATCATTGGGTTTAATGTGCGACCTGAGCAAGCAGCGAAAACCACAGCAGATCAAGAGAAAGTCGATATTCGCTTGCATTCGATAATCTACAACGTGATTGAAGAGATTACACAAGCAATGAAAGGGATTCTCGATCCGATCTTCAAAGAAGTCATCTTGGGTCATGCGCAAGTGCGAAATGTGTTTAAAATCACAGGTTCAGGAACCATAGCTGGATGTATGATTACCGACGGTAAAGTCGCACGTAATTCAGGTGTCCGATTACTCCGTGATAACATAGTCGTCTACACAGGGAAGATCGATTCATTGAAGAGATTCAAGGATGATGCGAAAGAAGTAGCACAAGGGTATGAATGTGGGATATCATTAGAACGCTACTTAGACATTAAAGAAGGAGATGTCATTGAATCCTTTATTTTGGAAAAGGTAGAGAGGTGATCGATCATGTCTAAAATACGCGTAGGTCGAGTAAGTGAACAAATCAAAAAAGAACTCAGTCAAATCATTCAAGCTGAAATGAAAGATCCACGTATTCGTTTTTTGACAGTAACAGCAGTAGAAACAACCAATGATTTATCGATGTCAAAAGTGTATTTAAGTATTATGGGGACTGAAGATGAAAAACAAGCAACATTGCAAGCTTTAGCTAGTGGCAGAGGATATATTCGTACAGAACTTGCTAAAAGAATTCGGCTGCGAATTACGCCTGAACTGCAATTTGTGATGGATGCCTCCGTGGATTATAGTGAACGCATTGAACAGTTACTTAGTCAAATCCATAAGAATGGTCCTACACAACCATGAACAATCATCTTGCTTCGAACGTGCACATTCAACTCGAAGAAGCAGCATACTTCATCCTCAATCATGATGACTTTCTAGTAGTGTCTCACATCCAACCCGATGGAGATGCTGCTAGTTCTACCTATGCGATGGGGTGGATGCTTCAACAATTAAACAAAACCTTTTTGATGATCAATGAAAATAAAATGCCCGATAAATTCAATTATTTGTGGGGTAATGATCAAGTGATCACGTTATCACAGCACAGCCAGCAGAAGAAATATCAATGTGTCATTTCACTGGATTGTGGAGATTTCTCAAGAATAGGTCAAGTGAGCACTTTATTTCATGAAAATTATGAATTATTAAATATTGATCATCACATCACGAATAACTTATTCGGGACGCACCCGTTCGTTGATACACAAGCCGCTGCGACGGTTCAACTGTTGTATGCTTTACTGCATCAATTAAAGCTTGCGCCTTCGCTAGCATTTAACGAATGTATTTACACAGGTCTGAGCACGGATACAGGTGGGTTTCGTTATGCCAATACTACTCCCATCGTCATGCAGATCGCAGCAGATTTACTCAACATGGGTGTTCAAGGTCCCGACATCACCCAACGCGTGTTGGAAAGTTATAGCAAGACACAATTGTTACTTTTACAGAAAACATTACCGACTTTACAATTTGCTTATCAAGATCGTATCGCTTGGATTTCTGTAGCACGCTCAATTCTCACATTGACACAAGCTACTTCCGAAGATTTAGAAGGTCTCGTCCAGTACCCGCGAAATGTAGAAGGCGTGCAAGTCGGTTTATTATTTAAAGAAATCGAAGAAAATCAGATCAAAGTGAGTTTTCGTTCACATCATCATGTTGATGTGTCGAAAATTGCTCAATCGTTTGGAGGCGGCGGACATCAGCGAGCTGCTGGTAGTGTTCTGCATGGAAATCTTGAAGATGTTGTAGCTCGTGTCATCGAGATTACGGGGAAGGAACTTGTATGAACCTTGAAGGGATTATACCTGTATGGAAAGAAGCAGGGTTTACCTCACACGATGTTGTAGCTAAATCAAGAAAAATTCTACAAACCTCCAAAATCGGTCACTCAGGCACATTAGACCCTCTAGTCACAGGTGTTCTTCCTTTATGTATAGGTAGAGCTACTCGATTAATCGAGTACTTGCAGGAAATGCCTAAAGAATATGAAGCTGTGATGTTGATTGGTGTATCTACAGATACGCAAGATTTATCAGGCACGATCATCGACTCTGTCACGAAAGTAGATCTATCTGACGAGATCATCCGCCGAACAGTTGCAACATTCCAAGGCAATATTCAACAAATGCCTCCCATGTATTCTGCTGTTCAAGTCAATGGTAAGCGGTTATACGAGTTAGCTCGTGAAGGTATTGAGGTATCGAGGCCTTCAAGAACTGTCTGTTTGCACGAAATTCATGTCACAAGCATACAAGAAGTCGAACCGTATATTGAAGTATCATTTCGCGTCGTATGCTCGAAAGGAACGTACATTCGAACGTTATGCGTCGATATCGGACAATCCCTTGGATATCCTGCAGTGATGAAATCATTGATTCGCACTTCGACAGGTGAACTGCGTGAAACCCAGTGTGTAACCTTGAAGCAGATGGAGTACCTCAAAGATAATAATCAGCTATCTTCGTGTATGCTCCCTATGGATCATGCTGTGAAGCATCTTCCCATGCTAACCGTAACACAAGAACAAACGACTCATTTATTTCACGGCAAAATCATTTCCATGACGACGTTTCCAGAAGTAGAATCGCACAGTGAATATCGGATATGTCGAGCATACACGTCAGGTCAGCATTTCATTGGCATTGTAGAGTGGGACCCCCTTCACCATTCGGTACGAGCAGTGAAATTATTCCACTCATGAGCATCTTTAGATGTTAAATTGGTAGGTGAGCGTTCATTTGGAAATCATACACATCACATATCCCATTCAAGAACATACACCAAAGCACCTTCAACAAATCCTAGCTATAGGTGATTTTGATGGGGTTCATTTGGGTCACCAAGAAGTGATTGAACGATCTCTGCGTATAGCCCATCAATGCGATCTTCCTGCATCGATCATGACCTTCCATCCACACCCTAGAGAAGTTCTCGGACAATCAAAATACCGCAAATTATTAACCCCATTAAATAAAAAAATGGAGTTATTTCGCAACATAGGGATCGATCGCACTTATATCGTGCATTTTGATTCTGCTTTCATGCGGTTAAGTCCTCAACAATTCGTTCAAGAAATCCTAATTGCACTTGCCGTGCATAGTGTAGTTATCGGGTTTGATTTTACGTTTGGTCATTTAGGCCAAGGGAATCCCGATTCATTGTACGCATTGAGTCAAGAACAATTCTCAATTGAAGTTGTCAAGCCTTATCACATTGAAGATCAAAAAGTAAGCAGCACTTTCATTCGTGATGCGTTACATCTTGGACATATCGAGCGCGTAACGAAATTTCTCGGAAGACCGTATAGCTTAAAAGGATCCGTAGTGCAAGGGCATCAACGCGGAAGAACGATAGGTTTTCCAACTGCCAATATACACCTGAATGAGTCGTACGTCATTCCGATGAAAGGTGTTTACGTCGTCCATGCGATAACTCGAGGTATAACCTATGGGGGAGTCATGAATATCGGTGTAAAACCAACTTTCGAACAAGAAGCTGTCGAAACAATTGAAGTTCATCTCTTTGATTTCAATCAAGATATATATGGGGAAGACATCGAAGTACATATTCTCCAATTTCTTCGCCACGAGCGTAAGTTCGATTCGATTGAACAATTGGTTCATCACATTCATGAAGATGTTGAGCTTTCACACAAATTCCTTAACTCCTTATCCACATGAACGAGTTTACTATGCAGATGAACTGTGCTATGATGAATTATACTAAAAAAACATTTTTTAGTTGAACCTTAGCTTGGAAACACGCTTTCACCATCGTTTTCTCGGCTTTAGGCGATTATGATATGGGAATAGGAGGTGTAGTAAGATGGCAATTACTCAAGAAAGAAAGTCGCAACTAATCGAAACACACAAGACACATGGCACAGATACAGGTTCACCTGAAGTGCAAGTAGCAATTCTTACAGAAAATATAGCCAATTTGACTGATCATTTACGAATCCACAAAAAAGATCATCACTCTAGACGTGGTTTGCTGAAAATGGTAGGACAACGTCGCAAATTATTAGTTTACTTAAAAAACAATGATATAAAACGTTACAGTACTCTCATTGAAAAATTAGGATTACGGCGCTAACATTTCATCGAGAAGCAACCTGTTGCTCTTTCGCTAAGCTCTTATCGAGCAAAGCGAATCGTAGCAGCAAGGTTGTTTTTTCATGTATAGTGAGATGATTTAAAGAAGGAAATACTATAGTCAACCCAGAATTATAATACACATCCGATGAAACGGAATGAGGAGGAATTTATGATAAAAAAAATTCACATGAAATTGGGCGCAAGCGAACTCACTTTAGAAACCGGAAGACTCGCTAAACAAGCGAATGCAGCAGTTTTAGTGACTTATGGAGATACAGTCGTTCTTTCTACTGTAACAGCATCATCAGAAGCCAAAGACTTAGACTTCTTTCCTTTAACTGTAAATTATGAAGAAAGACTGTACTCCGTTGGGAAAATCCCGGGTGGTTTCATTAAGCGAGAAGGTAGACCCAGTGAAAAAGCAATTCTAGCGAGTCGGCTTACAGATCGTCCGATACGCCCATTATTTGCTGAAGGATTTCGTAATGATGTACAAGTCGTTTCCATGGTAATGAGTGTCGATCAAGAATGTTCACCAGAAATCGCTGCAATGATAGGTACCTCTGCAGCACTTTCCATTTCAGATATTCCATTTAATGGCCCTGTAGGTGGCGTAATTGTAGGTCGTGTGGACGGTCAATTCGTGATTAATCCATCTACTGCACAAACAGATAAGAGTGATCTCCTTGTAACAGTTGCAGGGACACATGATGCCATCATGATGGTGGAAGCTTCAGCTCATGAAGTGCCTGAAGAAATCATGCTTGAAGCGATTCTATTCGGTCACGAAGAAATCAAGAAAATCGTTGCGATGATTGAACAATTCACACTAGATGCAGGCAAACCTAAGATGCATGTGAAATTACACACGATAGATCCTGATGTGTTTCAATCTGTTCGCTTGCGGGCACAAGAACAACTGGTTCAAGCGATCACAATTCCAGAGAAACATGCGAGACAAGTTGCGATTGATACAGTTAACGCAGATACGATCAGCTACTTTAAAGAAGTCTATGAGTCTACACCCGAAAAAATAGTTGGAGTCAAAGAATCTCTGTATGAAATCGTCAAAGAAGAAGTTCGACGCTTAATCACGCATGATAAAATCAGACCTGATGGACGAAGACTTGATGAAATTCGCCCTATTGAATGCGACATCAGTATTCTTCCACGTACGCATGGATCAGGATTATTTACACGCGGTCAGACGCAAGCCCTTAGCGTATGTACATTAGGACCACTTGGCGAAGTCCAAAAATTAGATGGTCTTGATCTAACTGAAACCAAGCGATTCATGCATCATTACAATTTTCCTCCCTTTAGCGTTGGTGAAGCAAGACCACTTCGTCCACCCGGCCGACGAGAAATTGGACATGGAGCTCTTGGCGAAAAAGCATTAGAACCGATATTGCCTACAGAAGTTGATTTCCCATATACGATTCGTTTGGTTTCAGAAGTATTGGAGTCCAACGGCTCATCATCACAAGCCAGTATATGTGCAAGCACACTTGCCTTGATGGATGCAGGAGTCCCGATCAAAGCGCCAGTAGCAGGAATTGCAATGGGACTCATCAAAGACGGCGACTATGTCTCCATATTGAGTGACATCCAAGGCATGGAAGATCACTTAGGTGATATGGATTTCAAAGTGGCAGGTACTGCAAAAGGGGTAACCGCTTTGCAAATGGATATCAAAATAAACGGCATTAACCGTGAGATCCTTGAACAATCGCTGAAACAAGCCAAAGAAGGAAGATTATTCATTCTCGGCAAAATGCTTGCAAGAATCCAAAAACCAAACACATCTCTTTCACCATATGCTCCCAAAATCTTGACGATGCAGATCAATCCAGATAAAATTCGAGATGTCATTGGTGCTGGTGGCAAAATCATTAACAAGATTATCGAAGAGACTGGTGTTAAAATCGATATCGAGCAAGATGGACGTGTTTTTATCGCATCAACGAATGAAGAAATGAATAACAAAGCACGGAGTATTATCGAAGGGATCGTTCGCGAAGTGCTAGTAGGGGAAACATACCTAGGAACCGTCAAACGAATTGAGAAATTCGGAGCTTTTGTTGAAATTCTACCAGGTAAAGAAGGACTTGTTCATATTTCACAAATCTCGACGGATCGAGTTGCCAAAGTGGAAGATGTCGTAAGTATCGGCGATACCATTACTGTGAAAGTAACTGAAATCGATAATCAAGGGCGAGTGAACTTATCACGTAAAGCCACATTGACTTCTTAAGTTTCTACATCCTAAGGATTCTCATTATCATCACTTCATCGTGAAATATAGATCAACGGCAAAGAAGTCATATCGGCTTCTTTTTTTGCGTGTATGGATCGAGTCTGCGTTCTGAACCATCTTGAATCACCATATCATGATCGTAAACAAACAAGGAGGGTTACCTATGACATATCGTAAAGTAACTTACTTCTCTGTCATCATGATAGGCTTCACCGCGTTAAGCATATATTCTTTGACTACTTCACAGATCACAGTTACAGAGGGGTTTATGACGTCTAGACAAGCCTATACAGAAGATGAATTGCGTAAAAAAATCGAAACAGAAGCTAAGCAAAGATATCTTGCACCCATAGATGCAAAAATAGACCCCGTCTGGAAAGCCATTCCTGGCTATAACGGCATCGAAGTAGATATCGAACAAACACTTAAACTTGCACGTTCTCATGACAAAGACACGGCTATTCATTACATAACCAGAGAAATCGAGCCTAGCATCAAACTGACAGATTTAGGAGCTTATCCGATTTACAAAGGTAATCCGCATAAGCCAATGGTTTCACTGATGATTAATGTGGCTTGGGGAGAAGAGCACATCCCGTCTATGCTAGAAACGCTTCGAAACGAACATGTACATGCTACCTTTTTTTTCGATGGTTCATGGTTAAGCACTCATATAGATATAGCCCAAAACATTGCCCAGCAAGGTCATGAGCTTGCGAACCACGCCTATTCGCATCCGAACATGAGCCGATTAACGCGACAGCAAGCGATTGACGAAATCAGTAAAACACAACTACTGTTATCGAATGAATTGCTTATAAATAACACACTATTCGCACCGCCTTCTGGGGATTTCAACCAACAAACTTTGGATATCGCTGCGCAATTCAACCTACATACGGTCTTATGGACACTTGATACAGTGGACTGGAAGAACCCTGGTGCACAGCACATCCTACATCGAATTGCTACACGTGTAGAACCGGGAACTCTCATATTAATGCATCCAACCATTTCATCTTCTCAAGCATTGCCACAGATGATACAATCCATTAAGCAAAAAGGACTAGTACTCGGCACAGTAAGTGAGCTGATTTCGTCTCGCCGCATTCCGCTAACATTGGCGCAACTGAATGATTAAATCCCATCCTTTTCTTCATGTAAGATTAGACTTTACTTTCATAAACGTTTATAATTAAATTTATTATTTGATCAGGGAGGAAATTGATTTGCTCGATTATCGTTTACATAATGGATTAAAGGTTATTACCGAACACATTCCAAATCGGAGATCTGTTGCTTTTGGGATTTGGGTAAAAGTAGGTTCACGTAACGAAGATGAGCAGAATAATGGGATTTCTCATCTGATCGAACACATGCTATTCAAAGGTACATCCACACGCAGTGCTAAAGATATAGCTGAAATCTTCGATGGTATCGGTGGGAATGTGAATGCTTTTACTTCAAGCGAATTCACTTGTTTTTATGTAAAAGTGCTTGATGAACATTTGCCTATCGCGATGGATGTATTATCAGATATGTTTTTCCATTCAGAATTTAACGAAGAAGAACTAGACAAAGAAAAAAATGTTATCTATGAAGAGATTTTCAGGTATGAAGATACACCTGATGATCTTGTTCACGAATTGATTTCTAAAGCAGCATTTGGTCAACATTCATTAGGTTATCCTGTACTTGGATTGAAAGATAATTTACAAAACATTAAAGTCGATGATTTACGGAAATTCATGAAAATCCATTATCATATTGAGAATACAGTCATTTGCTTAGCAGGGAATATTCAAGATTCGATATATCCGCTTATAGAACAATATTTTGGTGACTTCGATAATCATGGACATGCTCCTATAATTCATCCCCCTCACTATGTAGGTGATTTGATATTCAAAGAGAAAAAAACAGAGCAAAATCATCTCTGTCTTTCTTTGTTGGGATTATCCTATAAAGAAGAAAGCTTATACGCGGTTTCGATATTAAATAATATTATGGGTGGTGGGATGAGTTCGAGACTATTCCAAGAAATCAGAGAAAAGCGAGGTCTCGCTTATTCGGTATATTCCTACCACTCAGCTTATATGGATTGCGGTTTGTTCACATTTTATATTGGAAGTGCAACGAAACATTTAACAGGAGCACTTGATTTGATGATGGATATCTTCTCCGATCTGATCAACAATGGGATTACCGATGTCGAGTTAAAGAAAAGCAAAGAACAGTTAAAAGGTAGCTTAATGCTAAGTTTAGAAAGCACAAGCAGCCGCATGAATCGTCTTGGGAAAAACGAACTTATGGTGGGCAGACATGATCCAATCGAAACCATGATAGCACATATCGAAACTATTCAACCCGAGCAAATTCAAATGCTTATTCATCAATTGTTGAATCAACCCTTTTCATTGTCTATCGTAGGTAATCCAGATGACGCCATTACATCATTCCGGAGGGATCAACTTGTCCACTAACCCATTACAAGTACACATGAAGCGAGTAACGGATTTATCCATGATTCAACTTCCCGTGAAAATGTCTGAAGCTGCAAGTGGATTCGATCTTCATGCAGCGATAGCAGAGCCTGTAATCATGAAACCTGGTGAGAGACAGTTAATTCCTACAGGAATTGCGATCAGTATGCCACAAAACCTAGAAGCTCAAATTCGGCCACGTAGTGGTCTTGCACTGAAACATGGGATTACTGTGTTGAATTCACCTGGAACAATAGACGCAGATTACCGTGGAGAAATAAAAGTGATCCTGATCCATTTGGGAGATACAGCATTTACGATTCATCCGAATGAACGTATTGCACAAATGGTATTTCAGTATGTTCCATACGTGGAGCTTGTTTGTGTAGAACACTTATCTGAAACCCTGCGAGGTTCTGGTGGATTTGGTCACACGGGAACATAACAAGCTATACGCATCAAAAATTATACGATGATGGAGGCACCGAGATATCGTCAAACGCATAGGATAATGAACACAAACCTAAACTCATAAGGTGGGATCATTATGCTAACGGGAATATCGGTTGCGATTATTGGTGGAGATGCGCGTCAATTAGAAGTCATTGATCAATTATCAGATCTTGATGCATCTGTAACATTAGTAGGTTTCGATGAATTGAAAAGCGAACGAAAAGGACTGATTCGCAGCGAGCTTCATAGAGAATTATGCAAAAACCTTGATGTATTAATCTTGCCCGTCATTGGCACGGATGACGTAGGTCAAGTCGGAACACTTTTCTCGAATCAACAAATCATCATCAAAGAAGAACATATAGAAGCACTTCCCCAACATGTGAAAATCTACACAGGATTAGCCAAACCCTATTTGAAATCACTGGCACATACACATCACATTGAAGTGATCGAATTGTTTGACCGAGATGATGTAGCGATATATAACTCGATTCCAACTGCTGAAGGGGCCATCATGATGGCCATTCAACATACCGATATAACGATTCATCGTTCTACATGTATTGTTCTTGGAATGGGTCGCACGGGCATGACCCTTGCTCGGTTGCTGCAAGCACTCGGTGCACAAGTCAAAGTAGGCGTAAGGGAAGCTGCGGATTACGCTCGAGCTTGGGAAATGAATTTGCAACCTTTTTATATCACTTCGCTATACGATGAAGCGAACAAGATTGACTTGCTTTTTAATACAATTCCTACTATGATAGTCACAGCACAAATTATTGCACATATTCCACTTCATGCGATTATTATCGACTTGGCTTCGCATCCTGGCGGAACTGATTTCCGGTACGCCGAAAAAAGAGGCATTAAAGCCATGCTAGCTCCTGGATTACCTGGTATTGTTGCTCCCAAAACCGCTGGGCGAATCATTGCTACCACGATAAGTCGGCTGATTCATGAGGACTTCATATATCGAGGAACTGCATTATGAATTGGCGAGATAAGACTGTAGGTTTTGCTCTCACAGGCTCACATTGTACGATTCAAGAAACCATGCAACAAATCCTTAGGTTCGTTGAAGCAGGAGCTAATGTGATTCCCATCGTATCGCAAACGATGATGTCTACCAATACGCGATTCGGCGAAGCTGAGAAATGGTTGAGGCAATTACAAGAAATAACGAATAATGATATTATTGATGCGATCGTCACTGCAGAACCACTAGGTCCTTCCAAACGATTAGACATCCTTGTTATAGCTCCATGTACAGGTAACACAACAAGTAAACTCGCTAATGCAATGACAGAAAGTCCTGTATTAATGGCTGCCAAGGCTCAACTCAGAAATCAAAGACCACTCGTCATAGCGATATCTACGAATGATGGTTTAGGGCTCAATGCTATGAATGTCGCTAAACTAATCAACACCAAGAACATATACTTTGTTCCATTTGGTCAAGATGCGCCAGTGAACAAACCTAACTCGCTTGTCGCAAAATCAAGTCTCATCATGGAAACATGCGTTGCAGCATTACAAGCTCAGCAATTACAACCGATGATCATTCAGTATGAATCATAGGTATAGATACATGTAGAGTGATATCAAAGCTAGAAGGGGAGCGGGAATAGATGTCTAGTCAAAAAATATTCAACGTTGCAGTTGTAGGTGCAACAGGTGCAGTAGGTGAACAAATGATTCGTCTATTAGATGAACGCCGTTTCCCGATCAAGCAGCTAAAATTGCTTTCTTCTGCACGTTCAGCTGGGAAAATCATTCAGTTTCAAGGTAAAGATATTATGATCGAAGAAGCGACAGTAGATAGTTTCCACGATATCGATATTGCTTTGTTCAGTGCAGGGGGAGATGTGTCCAAAGCATTAGCTCCACATGCGGTTGCTGCTGGAGCCATTTGTATCGACAACACCAACGCTTTTCGTATGGATCCGAATACACCACTCATTGTACCTGAAGTAAACATGGACAAAATCAACGAACACCAAGGGATTATTGCGAATCCGAACTGTTCTACGATACAAATGGTCGTTGCATTGAAGCCGCTTTACGATCGATATGGGATTTCGCGCATTATTGTCTCTACGTACCAAGCTGTGTCTGGAGCAGGTCAACAAGCGATCACAGAAATGCTTCGCCAAACCCAAGAAGTATTGAATGGAAATCAAGTCACACCTGATGTGTTACCTGTATCTTCATTAGCCGTCAAACATCAAATTGCTTTTAATGCGATTCCACAAATAGACAAGTTTTTGGATAATGGATTTACGAATGAAGAAATGAAAATGATTCGTGAAACCAAAAAAATCATGGATGACGACACGTTGGAAATCACGGCAACTTGTGTGCGTGTACCTGTTGTATATAGTCATTCTGAATCTGTATATGTAGAATTAAAATCCGACTTTGAGATAGAAGAATTGAAACAAATTCTTGCATCTGCACCAGGAATCGTTCTAATCGATGATATGCACAATCAACTTTACCCTTTAGCAACAGAAGCAACAGGAAAATTAGATACCTTTGTAGGAAGAGTTCGCAAAGATTTAAGTCATCCTAGAGGACTCAATATGTGGATTGTATCTGACAATCTGCTCAAAGGTGCAGCATGGAACGCAGTGCAAATTGCTGAATATATAGCTGTAGAACAGTAATCGATTGCGAACTTTCTCATAAGGGTTGAACCGATGGAGGAAGTTTATGCGTATAGTCATTCAAAAGTTTGGTGGCACGTCACTTTCTACATGCGAACGCAGGCAACATGTGATAGGTCACATCCAAGATGCGATTAATCAACAAAGTAAAGTCGTTGTTGTGGTTTCTGCAATGGGTAGACGCGGTGATCCGTATGCGACAGACACCTTAATTGAATTAGTCGAACAGCAAGGTGAATCTTTACCCGCGCGTGAATTCGATATGTTACTATGTTGCGGTGAGTTGATATCCGCTGCTGTATTATGCAGTGAATTAACGTCCAAACATATTTCTACTACTGTTTTCACTGGTGGACAGGCGGGAATTCGAACCAATGATCATTTTGGTTGTGCACAAATCATTGCGATGGACCCGATTCGAATCATGGATGCTTTGAACAAGAACAAAGTAGTCATTGTAACTGGTTTTCAAGGTGAAACGTCTCAACGTGATTGGACTACGCTTGGTCGTGGAGGAAGCGATACAACAGCAACTGTCTTAGGAGCAGCTCTTAAAGCTTCACGCGTTGATATATTCACAGACGTAGATGGTATCTTGACAGCAGACCCCAAAATTGTCGAGAATGCTCGACAATTGAAACAAGTGAGTTATAATGAGGTATGTAACATGGCACACCATGGTGCCAAAGTTATCCATCCTCGTGCCGTTGAAGTAGCCATGCAAGCAAATATCCCGATTCGCGTTAGATCGACGTTCACGCAAGATGAAGGTACACTTGTTACGAATTGCCAAAAGCTCACACCACCTAACGATCAAATAAAAGATATGTATGTAACAGGAATTGCTCATACATGTGGTCTTACACAACTCCATGTACCTGCTACAGCGGTTAATCCAGAACCACAATTGCAAGTATTTAAAACGATGGCACAGCATGATATCAGTGTTGATTTCATCAATGTATTTGCTTCTGGTGTTACGTATACCGTATTGGATCAAGTGGCATCTACAGCTATACGTCTTCTCGAACAGGAAGGATTTCATGTGATGAGCAATTCACAATGCGCGAAAGTTTCCATTATCGGTGGTGGCATGAATGGAGTACCCGGCATTATGGCTCTCGTTGTAGAAACTCTTCATGCATGCGGCATTAAGATATTACAATCAGCTGATTCCAATACCACAATTTGGGTCTTAATCCAACAACAACATCTCTATTCATCGATTAAAGCGCTTCATCATTCTTTTCAATTAGATGCCTAATCATATTCCTAGGGGGCAAATGAAGTTGAATTTCGGTAGACTCATGACAGCAATGGTTACACCCTTCGACCAACAGTTACAAGTCAATTGGCGTCAAGTTCAGCCATTGATCGATTATTTAATTGAAGATCAACAATCACAAAGTCTTGTGATTTGTGGAACTACTGGGGAATCTCCAACATTGTCTGAAGAAGAGAAGCTTAAGCTTATTCAAGAATCTATTCGCAGTGCGAATGGAAGATGTAAGATCATCGCAGGTACAGGAAGTAATGATACCGCACATACCATCTATTTTTCGAAACAAGTTGAAGCACTTGGCGTAGATGCATTGTTAATTGTAGCGCCATATTACAACCGCCCTTCGCAAGAAGGCATATACCAACATTATAAAGCGATTGCAGAAGCAGTGCATACACCGATATTTATTTATAATGTACCTTCTCGTACATCAGTAAATATCGATGCAGACACCATGATACGACTGTCACACATACCCAATATTATTGGATCAAAAGATTGTTCGAATCTCGATCAGTTGTCGAAAGTAATCGACCAAGCTGCACCAGGATTCCTCGTATACACAGGAGAAGACAGTATGACATTACCTGCATTATGTGTAGGTAGTTATGGTGTAATCAGTGTCGCTAGTCATATCATTGGTCAACAAATGCACACGATGATTAATCGTTATCTGCAAGGTGATATCCATGCTGCTGCTGCACTGCATCGAAAGTTACTTCCCGTTTTTACAGGTATATTCAAAGTGCCGAGCCCAGCTCCGATCAAACACTTGCTCAATCACAAAGGGATTTCTGTTGGAGACGTCCGACTTCCGCTTATACAAGTGAACGAAGAAGAAGCCGTTTGGGTGGAATCTCTTTTAGAAATCACAGTCTAGATCAAGTCAAGATGTGATCTGCGTTATCTTTTTTTGTAAAAGTTCAAGGTTTTTGGAATTTCTCTTGTCATCGATAATTTTCTTCATGTATAATATATTCAAGTGACTAGGTCGGTTATTCATAGAAAATCGTCGTAAATAGATTAAAGGAGGTTTACGTTTGGCTAACAAAGGACCAAAAAAATTATTGATTTTCGCTCTTGGCGGCGTGGGTGAAATTGGTAAAAATATGTATGTGATCCAATATGGGGATGATATCATTGTCGTGGATAGTGGATTGAAATTCCCTGAAGAGGAAATGCTGGGTATAGATTTAGTCGTCCCAGATGTTACTTACTTAATTGAAAACAAAGATAAAGTCAGAGCAATCCTACTTACGCATGGTCACGAAGATCATATTGGTGGATTGCCGTATGTACTGAAACAAGTTAAAGCCCCACTTTATGGTACGAAATTAACTTTAGGTCTTGTTGAAATGAAGCTCAAAGAAAATAATCTTCTCGGTGAAACAAAACGAATTCTCATTAATGCAAATTCTGTTTTAGAGTTTGGCTCCATTACTGCAACTTTCTTTAAAACAAACCATAGTATTCCTGATTCATTAGGCGTTGCGTTAAACACACCAGAAGGTATGGTCGTTCATACAGGAGACTTTAAATTTGACCAAACGCCTGTAAACGATCAGTACGCAGATTTGCACCGAATGGCTGAACTTGGGAAGCAAGGTGTTCTTGTCTTACTTTCTGATAGCACGAATGCTGAAAGACCAGGTCATACCGGTTCTGAACGAACTGTTGGAGTAGAAATCGAAGAAGTTTTCCGTAAAGCGAAACAAAGAGTAATTATTGCTACATTTGCTTCTAACATTCACCGGATTCAACAAGTGATGGATGCTGCAATTGTGACGAACAGAAAAGTTGTCGTAGTCGGTAGAAGCATGGTGAATGTCGTAAATATTGCTCACGATTTAGGTTACCTGAATATTCCAGAAGGAATGATCATTGAACCTGAGGAAGTGAACAAATATGCAGCTGATCGTGTAGCGATATTATCCACAGGTAGTCAAGGGGAACCGATGTCTGCACTTACGCGTATGGCACGTGCTACACATCGCAAAGTGGAAATCCTCCCTGGGGACACTGTGATCATTGCAGCTACACCTATTCCAGGTAATGAACGATACGTAGGAAGAACTGTAGATGAACTGTTTCGAATCGGTGCTCATGTGATTTATGGACCAAGCTCAATTACAGGTGTCCATGTATCTGGACATGCTAGCCAAGAAGAGCTTAAACTTATGCTCAACTTGATGAAACCCAAATATTTCATCCCGATTCATGGTGAATACAGGATGCTGAAGCAACATGCGGGATTAGCTGAGTCTGTTGGAATTCCCAAAGAAAATATCTTCATTATTGAAAATGGAGAAATCGTCGAAATCCAACAAGGGATTGCAAGTCGAGGCGGTAAAGTACAAGCAGGCAATATCCTGATTGATGGGCTTGGGATTGGTGATGTTGGAAATATTGTTCTACGCGATCGCAAATTACTTTCTCAAGATGGAATTCTTGTCGTTGTGGTAACCTTGAGTCGACAAGATGGTAAAATATTATCCGGTCCTGACATCATTTCAAGAGGATTCGTCTATGTTAGAGAATCCGAAGGTTTACTTGATGAAGCGAATCGAATTGTCGTGAATACATTACTCAAACTCATGAGCGAAAATGTTAATGAGTGGACTTCATTAAAAACACATGTTAAAGATGCACTTGGACGATTTTTATATGATCAAACCAGAAGAAGGCCAATGATCTTACCTATTATCATGGAAGTCTAATTTCAAACTAGTCACTTGAATATAACAAGTAGTAAGGAGCTCTCTGATGAAGAAGGAGCTCTTTTTTGTGTGTGATCATGATTGTATGATTTCTTGCATTCTCAAGATATGATATAATAGGGCATGACAGGAGTGAATCGACGATGGCGAAATCCCGTAAGCAAAAGTCAGCATTAAAACAAAGTATTCGATTTGAAATATATGGCATACTCCTTATCGTGTTATCTTTAATTACAATGGCTCAACTTGGACACGTCGGTGAATTCATTATGACATTATTTCGTGTATGTATAGGTAACTGGGGATTCTTATTCTCCTTAATCGGCATATACCTTTCAATCT
>CAMCVV010000009.1 GCA_945881905.1 Paenibacillus alvei | reverse complement strand
CCCATATTTCTGAATTTCTGGTATCGTTGGTCTCTGATTTCGTTGTCTGATAGTGTAAGTAACGGCTGTAATTGCTCCCATACCGCTTTCTTGAATATTTCCATTTGCAGGGGGACATCTCGATGAGCACCACCATAAGGTTCTGCTATAATCCCATCGATCACTCCAAGTTCTAATATATGATCAGCTGTAATCTTCATTGCTTCAGCAGCGTGAATAGATTTGGATGCATCTTTGTAAAGAATTGAAGCTGCTCCTTCGGGACTTATCACAGAGTAAATGGCATTCTCAAGCATTAATACTTTGTTACCAACACCTAGTGCTAACGCACCGCCGCTTCCACCTTCGCCAATGATGATACTGACGATGGGAACACTGAAGGATGCCATCTCGAATAAATTCCGCGCAATTGCTTCACCTTGCCCACGCTCTTCAGCTGCATTGCCTGGATAAGCGCCTTTGGTATCTATCAGTGTGATGATCGGGCGTTTGAATTTATTCGCTTGCTGCATGAGTCTGAGTGCCTTGCGAAATCCTTCAGGATGAGGACTGCCGAAATGTCTAGCTATATTATCTTTGGTGTCTTTCCCTTTCTGATGACCAATGACCGTAACAGTGACACCATTCAACTTGGCAATTCCACCTACGATTGCTAAATCGTCGCCATATACGCGATCACCATGTAATTCAATGAAATCTGTAAATAGCGCTTGAATATAATCCGATGTCGTCGGTCTTTGCGGGTGTCTCGCAATTTGCATTTTTTGAGCTGCTGTCAAATTCATGTATAATTCTTGTTCTAGTTGAATAAATCTATCTTCTAAACGACGAATTTCGTCTGAGAAATCGATTTGTTTCGCATTACCGAATTTGCGTAGTTCTTCAATTTTGCCTCTCAATTCTGCTAGAGGCTTCTCGAACATCAATTCATTGGCCACTTAACTTTCACTCCTTGTTTCATGCATTTCCAGTAGTTTAGTTAATAAAGCTTTCACATCTTTGCGATGCACAACTTTATCCAATTGACCATGTTTGAGATTGAACTCTGCAGTTTGGAAATTATCGGGAAGTTTTTGTCGAATTGTTTGTTCGATGACGCGCCTACCTGTAAACCCGAATGAGCTTTCTGGTTCTGCAATAATAATATCACCTAGCATTGCAAAACTTGCAGACACTCCACCAAACGTAGGATCGGTAATGACAGAAATATACAATATCCCTGCTTCTCCTAGTCTAGATACTGCACTGCTTGTTTTGGCCATCTGCATTAAACTCAAGATGCTTTCTTGCATTCTCGCTCCGCCAGATGTCGAAAAAATAATGACGGGATATTGCTTTTGGATCGCTTTCTCGATCGCACTTGTGATCTTCTCACCAACAACTGATCCTAATGAGCCTCCCATAAAATCAAAGCTCATCACACCGATCACAACAGGGAAACCTCCAATTGTGCCTTCACCTGTAAGGATCGCATCTTGAAGTCCAGTCGTTATTTTAGCTTTTTGAAGTTTACTTGGATATTCTGGAAACATCAAAGGATCTTCAGAAATCATAAACTTGTCATATTCATCAAAAGAACCTTCATCCAATGTCATTTGGATGCGATCTACAGCATTCAGCTTGAAATGATAATGACACGCGTGGCATACTAAGAGATTCTTCTCTAACTCTTTGCTGGTTTGAATAGTACTGCATCTCGGGCATTTATTCATGAGTCCTTCAGGTATATCTCGCTTTGTTTGTTCTGAAGGAATGGTAGCGTACTTCCGCTTTTGAAATAAATCTTTTAACACATGTTCACCTCGTAAACCTCATAATCTCGAAATAAGCTAGATCTTTTACTGCACTTTACATACATACTATCTATGTAAAATAGAATTTAACACTTCTTGAACTTCGTCAAGTTCACCTTCAGGAACGAGAATTTCGAATTGATTCTTCGATAAGCTAGTTGCTCTTAATTTAACCAGAAAGCCTTCTTCAGTTAGTTTTTCATTAATTCGCTCTGCAACTCTTGACGAGGGAGCAATATAAATAACTTTCCACATGAAAAACCTCCTGTGCCGATGTAGCTTAATCTGTATATGATAATAGTGTAGAGCGATATTTAAGGTTTGCCTTATAATATCATAACTTTACTTGACATGACAACAAAACAAATCCTAAGTACTTACTTGACCTTCACTGTGTTGGCTCCTAGAATCAATTCAATTTGTCGAAATAATGCTGGGGAAGGCTTGACACAGTAGTTATCTTGTAATGCAATCCGACGTTTACTCATTTCATAGAATAGAACGACTGTGAGTGTTCCAGGATGCAGGCTGAGCAATGTTTTTAACTGTAAAAGTTTATGGGCTTGCTCGTTATTTTCCGTAATTCGGATAAATACGCGCTGTTGTTCTGATGCAGATGTGTTAACTGGGTTATTAGGCGCAGCTAGCCCACGCGAGCTAGCGGTGCGATTGCGGCTAAGCGAAGCTTGAGGCGCATCGTTAAGAGCAGCAGTCGATACGCGATTACGCGCGCGTGAAGTCGCTACGCTTCGTCGCGACTGCTGCACCATCTGCTCGACGTTCACTGTGTCGTCGAGTGTGCAAAGCTGAATCGCTAACAGTTTCAGCGATTCTTCATCTTGCAGTTGCACTTTTGCGCGAAGCAAAACAAGCTGCCCCTTATTCAGCAGTCCTGCGTATTGCTTCCACGATTCGGGGAAGAAGACCACTTCTACTTTATCAATGCGATCTTCGAGTTCTACGAAAGCCATCGTGGAGCCCTTCTTCGTAAGAATCGACTTGCACGATAAAACCATTCCGATGACTAGGACTTCTTCTTGATCTGCCATCTCCAATAAATCATGAATAGGATCAAGTTCCATCTCACGAGATAGCAATGTATACGCATCAAGCGGGTGCCCAGATATGTACATGCCTAGCAATTCTCGCTCGATCTCGAGTTGCTGTGTAGGATGCATCGGTTCCACATGAGGAACTTCGATATCATCGAGTGGCTCTTCTTGAAAGCCATCTAAATGCAACTGGAAATCCTCACTTTCCTTGCGCCATTTGGTTGCTACATGTATCGTTTCATCGAGGATGACCAATAACTGTGCACGGTGATGCAACAATCGATCGAACGCACCTACAAGAATCAACGATTCAATCACTCGCTTATTACAGACACGCAAATCTACCCTTTGGCAAAAATCCAACAGATGCAGGAATGGTTTTTTTGAACGCTCTTCGAGTATCGATTCAATTGCTTGTACACCTACGTTCTTAATCGCAGCAAGTCCGAATTGAATCGCACTTGAATCTTGTTGCTTCATAGGCGTAAATACTATGCCACTGTGATTGATGTCTGGAGGCCATACAGGAATCTTCATTCTTCGGCATTCATCCGTATATTCAGCTAGCTTCCTTTGATTGCTTATCACAGCAGTCATCATCGATGCCATGAAGTGAGCAGGATAATGAGCTTTCAAGTAAGCGGTTTGGAAAGCTAACACACCATAAGCCGTAGCATGCGCACGCGGGAAACCATAATCAGCAAATCTGACAATCATATCATAGACATGATGAGCTTCTTCAGCAGTGAAGCCCTTCCTTGTTGCACCATCTACGAAATGAGCACGTTGCTCGTCTAGAATTTCCCGCTTCTTCTTCGATACAGCTCGTCGCAATAAATCCGCTTGACCCAAGCTAAAGCCTGCCATATACGAAGCAATTTGCATAATTTGTTCTTGATATACAATAATCCCATACGTATCTCGCAAAATAGGTTCTAATGATGGATGTGGATACACTGCAGGAATAAGACCGTGCTTGGTTTGAATAAACTGAGGTATGAAGTCCATAGGACCGGGCCGGTATAACGCTAGAACAGATATCATATCTTCAAAGCACGAAGGTTTCAATTCTTTCAGTACTCTGCGCACACCTTGGGATTCAAGTTGGAATACACCTGTGGTGTCACCTTGACTGAGACATGCATACGTCAAAGGGTCTTGATCCATATCAAGTTGGGAAAGGTTCATAGAAATCTGTTCAAGTTGTTCCATACTTTGCAATGTTCGATCAATAATCGAAAGCGTACGAAGTCCTAGAAAATCCATCTTCAATAAACCAATTGATTCCAAATGCTCCATTGTGTATTGGGTCAAAGAAGCATCCTCATTGCCTAATTGGAGCGGTGTGTATGTGGTGAGCGGTTCGCGTGAAATCACGATGCCTGCAGCGTGTGTAGAAACATGGCGAGGCATTCCTTCGACTTGCTGTGCCAGCTCAAGAAGCTGCTTTACCGCAGGCCGTTGCGCTACGAGCGTCTGCAATTCCGTGCTTGTTTTCCAAGCTTCAGCTAACGTCATCCCGATCTGCTGAGGAATGGCTTTGGCTGCTCGGTCAACGTCTGCATAAGGCATATTCAACACTCTACCTACATCTCGAATTGCTGCTTTAGCTGCCATCGTTCCAAATGTAATGATTTGCGCTACATGCTCACGGCCGTATTTACGCACTACATAACGGATTACTTCGTCTCGGCGCTCATCCGTGAAATCAATATCGATATCAGGCATAGAGATCCGCTCAGGATTCAAGAATCGCTCGAACAATAACCGATACTTAATAGGGTCTACGTCGGTGATCTGAAGCACATAAGCGACCAAGCTGCCTGCGGAAGAACCTCGGCCTGGACCTGTTCGAATGTGTTGCTCGTGTGCAAAACGAATAAAATCCCACACAATTAGAAAATAATCAGAAAACCCCATCGAACAAATCGTATGCAGTTCATAACTTAAGCGCTGTTCGATGTTTGTTCTAAATTCTGAATGCGTTTGCTGCCATTCATCCCTGTGGGCATAACGTGATTCCAATCCTTGTTTACATAAATACTCTAGATAAGCATCCGCATTCATTTCCTCAGGTAGCGGTCGATATTGAGGTAATATGGATTGATGGAAGGCAAGTGTTAGCTTACACTTTTGTGCGACAACAGCTGTATTTGCACATGCTTCTGGGATGTGTGCAAACAATTGATGCATTTCTGCAGCGCTTTTTAGATACATCTGGGTACTCAACATTTTGATGCGATTCGTGTCTTCTTTGATCTTGCTTGTACCAATACATAATAACACGTCTTGAACATCTGCATCGTGTTGGTGAATATAATGAACATCATTCGTAGCAATGAGTGGAATCTGAGTGTCTATACTCAACTCGACCATCGCTTGCATGACTTTCTTTTGTTCCCATAACCCATGATCTTGAATTTCTAGATAGAAGTCTTCGCCGAAGATGGCTTGGTAGCTTCGTGCCGCTGCTGTAGCTTCTTCTCGTCGATCATGAAGCAAGTGCTGAGACACTTCGCCACTCATACAAGCACTTAAAGCAATTAACCCCTTGGCATATTGAGCAAGATGAGCGTAATCGATTCTTGGTTTGTGATGGAAGCCTTCGAGTTGAGCAATAGAGCATAGTTTCATAACATTCTGATAACCTTCGATAGACCGCGCAAGTAAAATCAAACGATACATCGGCTGGTCTTGTTTTTTGGGTTTATCTCTCAGTGAACCTGCAGTCACATACACTTCGCAACCAAGTATCGGTTGAATGCCTTTGTTCACACACGCTTTATAGAAAGCCATAGCCCCATACATGACGCCGTGATCTGTCAGTGCAAGTGAAGTCATGCCGAGTTCGTGCGCGCGACCTACCAACTGCTCTATACGTGCTGCACCATCTAACAAGCTGTATTCACTATGAACATGCAGATGCACAAACGATTGCATGACGACCTCTCCCTACGCATATAACGTTGTTTACATTTTAACATAAACACCCTAAGGTGTCCCATACAATGGAAGTGAGCATCTAGTCTAATACGAACGGCATAGCGGTTACCCATTGTGCACAGCTTCTGGTATAAGCGGATGGAATGAACTGCAAGCGATGTCGAGAAAGCGAGTATGCGATGAGTCCTTATATCACTTCACTTGTGATGTATTATTGTATTTCTTTTGGCGTTATCATGGGAGGTTGCCTGCTCAGTGGAGTTGGAGCGGTATTCACATTTCAATCTCCGACTGAACAGATGCTAGGTGTCGCTCATCATATCAAGATATGGGCGATTGTTGCTGCGATCGGTGGAACGATAGATCCCATACGATATATTGAGAATCAAGTTGCAGAAGGTCATATCTATACGGCAATGAAACAAATCCTGCTCATTATCGTTGCTTTTTTGGGAGCCCAATCCGGGAACACAATCATTCAAATGATGTGTAAAGCTAAGGATTCTTGATGAGAGTGCCTTCATTTAACCACTATCCAAGATTCTTACAAGGGTTTGCCCTATTTCTAAGTGGTCTTGTAACAGGCTGTGCCTTATACATGGCCATGCATCATCATCATTTCAACATGCTCTATGTGCAATTTCACAAATCTCAAGAAGAGAACGCGAAGCTAGTGCAAGATATGGAAAGCTTGGTGAAGTATCGTTATAAACAATCCAAGATTGCTTTAATTCAAGTGCACTTGACGTCGCAATCCGGTGAACATGATTTCTCCGAAGATATCCAAGAAGAAATCGAGAGAGTAGTCCAAAAAGAATTGAAAGCGATCATTGGTCAGAATGCTACTCATGTCAAGGAAGCCCACTGGCTATACGAAAAACTGATTTCCCAGCAGGTATATGTCTTCCATGGAAAGCAACTGGATATCGCTGTGAAATCGATTGTCCTTATCGGGAATGAACTGAGTGTGTGGATTACAGCACAAGAGAAAGTTGATTTTCCGCGATAATCTCTGTAGAGTGAGACTATACTTGATCGAATAAAGTGAAGTATTCATCTTTCAAAAAAAGGCAGGGAAAATCAGATGCTCCAGTGGACCCAAAATATTTCCTTTGTGTTGTTCCTTGCGTTGCTCGCACTTACGGTATACCATTCTATTCGCTATCGCCGAGAGCGAGATGCAAAGAAACGCAGGTTGTTCCAAGCGCTGACGAATATCAGTATGGGACTGATGCTGATCATTTTTGCGGTTTCTCAAAACTTCTATTTTACAGATAGTTCACTTAAACGCATATTTGCCACAGTATGCTTGTTATTGGGCTTATTCAACTTTTATGCGGGTCTTCGTAATTATTTGGCATGGAAGCAAAAAGGGTAAACTGGAAGATATACTGAAAGTAAGACATCGGTGATCAAACACGTGCATACTGCTTTACGGATCCATGACATGCGCCGTCATCATGGCTTTGGCACATAACGAGTCTTCATGATGAATCTCGATTTCGATTTTCGCATATTTGCGACTCATTTCTAACACTTTGACCTGAATGTCAAAATCGCTTTCGATTTGTAATGGTTTCAAAAAATACGTCGACATCTGATCGAGGACTAAGTCGCCGTTTCGGTATTGCTTCACAGCGCGATGCGCAGTTTGTGTCATCAATATCGTGACGATGCCTTCAGAAACTGTGCCTCTAGGGTTCATCATTTGTGGAGTAATGACGCCTTTAAATTTCAATAATCCTTCGTTATTTTGAATTTCTTTGATGTGCGATCCGATCAATTCCTCGAACGTTTCCCCTGATTGTGATTGTTTTTGAAAATCTTGCATCGCTTTGAGAACGTCTTGACGATGGATGACACCTAACAGCTTACGTGAGTGATCGGTTACAGGTAATATTTCAATGCCTTCCCAAGACATCGTATGTGCAGCTGCTGCTAGTGAAGTGCGCATGGACACAGTAAGCGGATGTCGGCGCATGATTTTATCGAGAGTGAGCTCATCACTTTCTTGCACCATATCTTGCGGAGAAAGCAAGCCTACAATTCGAGACCATTCATCTACTACCGGAAAGCTACTGTAGCCCGTCTGTTCCACGAGCTTCTTCCAATCTTTCAGCGTTTGATGGCTATTCAAGACGTGCACGAACGCCCCCGAAGGAATCATATCTTCCACGAGTAATATATTCTTCTTGATGAGTCGATCATACATCGCACGATTAATCATAGAAGCCACGGTAAATGTATCATAGCGACTAGAAATCAGTGGAAGCTCTAATTCATCTGCAAGACGCTTGACTTCATCGCTTGTATCGAACCCTCCTGTAATCAGTACTCCTGCTCCTTGATCCAGTGCAAAATGATGGACTTCATCACGATTCCCGACAAGCAGTAAACTTCCTGCTTCGATATACTTCATCATCGCCTCTTGCTTCATCGCACCAATGACGAATTTGTGTAACATTTTATGTAAACCCTTTGCTCCACCTAATACGGTACCATCTACCATATGAACGACTTCTGCAAAATTCAACTTGTCTACATGCTGACGAAGCTTTCTTTCGATCCGCACAGTGCCAATCCGAGCTTTGGTATTGACGATTCCTTGGTTCTCAGCTTCTTTAATGGCTCGATACGCTGTACCTTCACTGACTTCCATGGTTTTGGCGATTTGACGAACCGAGATGCGACTTCCGATTTTCAACGTTTCAATATGTCGTAATATGTATTCATGCTTCGAGATCGATTCGGTATCTTCTGTACTCATCTGTTATACCTCTCTTCAGGAAAACTGTATATGTCTGTATGATGATTATAATCACTTTAGGCTTGTGGAGCAATGGATCACAGGAAAAAACCGTGCTGAGTTGATATGCACAGTTGACTAAACGTATAGTGGTGTTAACGATTGTTGGGCGATACTCTACTGATGATTTCTTTTCATATTCGTATTTCTGTATGTAGCATAACCTAGCTCTGTACTAGCTCTGGTAAAGCTTCTTCACAGATGTGAAGCAGGTTGGATATGTGTACTCGTTCCCTCTTTAGCAGGAACTGGCGAATGCTGACTTGGATACTTATTTTTGTAAGGTTTGGTTATTGGCTCCGATAAACATAAGACTTTATATAAATGAGCAGACAAGATGAGCATCGCAAACAGTATCCACATACATGCAAAAAAAGTTGCAGGTGTCGTGTGTGTTCCCAGATGTAGTTGTGGAACTGCGGTCACCATGAACGTGAGTACAATCGCTACTGCACTGGCATTCTTCCATCGTTTCACTTCGCATCCTCCGATCTTGAAATAATCCCTATCTCCCATGTTATGTGGTTCCCGCTCCTCCTATGCATTCATGTATGTTCAAGGTATCAGCGATTGCCCAAGCACCAAGGGGTAAATGTCCTCATATGATAAACCAGTTCAGAATGTCGCTTAGGAACTTAAGTAAGCTAGAAGGAGTGTTTACTCATGTCTAGAACTACAGTTGAATTATCTCTTACAAGTAGCAACACGCCTTCTCCACAAGCAACCATCGCACTCAGCTCATCCATTATCACAAGCAGGAAAATCCCTATCCACGGATCACTTACGTTGAAGCACGGTTCTCTCCAACAACATGTGAAACTGGCTAAGACGTCATCACGCAAAAGTCTCCAACTGACGTCAGAACTAGCTTCTAAGTTAGGTCTTCTGTCAAGTACACATGTATGCATTTCCTATAAACCCAAAAGTAAGACCTTACATCTCGGTCCACTCATTGGAGTCATGGTCAGTCGTTATCGGATCAAATCCGCCGAACGTCCCTTTGGAGCCAGTACATTGTTTTGCAAAGAAATGACTGAAGCGTGTCAACGAGCAGGTGCATCTGTGTTTTTCTTTACACCAGAAGATATGAAGAATTCGACAGCAACGTTGAACGGTCACGCTTATCACAATGGGAGTTGGTTGAAGAAGACGTTCCCTATCCCCCATGTCATCTACAATCGCTTGACGTCCCGAAGATACGAAAATCTAGCTCATGTTCAAAGCTTCATTCAACATGCCAAATCTCGTTACAAAACCGCGATATTTAATGAAAAGTATCTAAATAAAACCGAAGTTTTTCAAGCATTACGTAAAGATGAATCATTGCGTCGTTATTTACCTGAATCGTATTTATGTAAAAACTATACCATGTTAAAAGCAATGTCAAATCGCTATGAAAGCTTGTTTTTGAAACCCATCACGGGCAGTTTGGGTAAAGGTATTATCAAAATTCAGAAACTCCCCAATCATAAGTATGAGTGTCTAACAACACGTCCTACCGGGGTAAACAAACAATCCTTCTCTAGCTTGCGAGCACTTTACCAAAAGCTCTCACCTAAGTTGAATAAGCAAAACTACCAATTACAGCAAGGTTTACACCTCATTACTGTACAGCACAGACCGATTGATTTCCGCGCACTGGTGCAACGTGATCATGCAGGTAAATGGGCCATCACATCGATTGTTGGTCGTATTGCAAGCCAAGACCATTTTGTTTCTAATATAGCTCGTGGTGGCAGCCTAAGTAAGGTAAAGACTGCTTTAGCGCAATCATCCGTTCGCTCCAACGCAAGCCTCATATCTAGCAAACTTCGCCAAGCTACTTTATGCATTGCTCAAGGAATTGAAGATCATATACCTAGTCATTTTGGCGAACTCGGAATTGATCTCGCGGTAGATCGTCATCAGAAAGTATGGCTCATTGAAGTGAACTCCAAACCATCCAAGGACGATAACACTGCGATACTGACCGAAATGAAAATCAGGCCTTCGGTCAAAAATGTTGTGAAGTACGCACAGTTTTTGTCTAATTTTTGAGGTTCCCTGATGTCTAAATACCCTCGTGAGGTAACCCTTGGTATCCTCATCACAGAAATGACTCCGCGGCTTCCTATTGTACATGAGCACTTCTACCATGACTTCGCTCAAGAAGCAGCGCAAGCAGGAATATCCGTGATTATTTTTTCTTCGCAAGATATCGACACCGCTACAACTCGTGTTCGCGGTTATCGCTTGCATAGCCGAACGAAGAAGTGGGAGCAAGGTCTGTACCCGCTACCTCGAATCATCTACGATCGGTGCTTCCCTGCCAACAAGTACGCTTTACGTGGATATCGACTACAGAAGTACAAGATCAATGCATCACCAGGCATATACTTACTTGGTCAAGGCTTAGCTGATAAATGGAACGTGATGCAACTGCTACAGCGCGATGCTAACTTACACCTTCATGTACCGCGTACCGAAGTTCTGCTGAATCTCAATCAGCTTCATTCTTGGCTAGATCAGTATCCATCCTTGATGATAAAACCTCGAAACAGTAGTCAAGGCAAGGGGATCTTGTATGTGGCTCGAAGAGATCTCCAAGATGTCCACTATACCCTTTGTGGCCGTACGTTCACGAACCAATCGATCGAACATGTGTTTACTAGTCGCTCATCACTGTTGGCTTGGTTAGCGGATATCGTGACACTTCGTCCTTATCTGATTCAACAATATTGCACCCTATCGAACAACGCAGGAAACGCTTATGACATTCGTGCACTTGTCCAAAAAAACAAATACGGGAAATTCCAATTAACAGGAATGGCGATTCGCCAAGGATTACCTGGTAGTATTACTTCTAACCTCCATGGTGGAGGCATCGCAAAACCACTGATTCCTTATTTAACTGAACAATTTGGTTCTGAGCAAGCAAGCAGACTTCAATCAAGCCTCATGGACTGCGCACTAAGAACAGCTGCATGTATCGAACAATCCTATGGCCGAATAGCAGAGTTAGGAATCGACATCGGCGTCGATCGCGATGCTCACTTGTGGATTCTTGAAGTCAATTCAAAACCAGGTCGAAGCTTGTTCAAACAACTTCAGGATGAATCCACCTATCGCATGTCGATCATGAATCTCATTCACTATGCAGCTTATTTACTTCAATCACCACAACATAGATGCATTCCAACAGCTCGAGGTAACCCTATAGGAGGCTAACAAATGAGTTTGTCAACATGTGCGATTCACAAGATTCAAAATTCAGGACGTACGGTTTACTTGACAAGTGATCTCTACAAGGCTTTGCGGTTAACCAGTCGAAAAACCCTGACGCTCCAATTGGGCAGTCAATCCCTTGCTGTCCCCATACAGCTTGTCAAGAAAGCAGGTATGCATGTATTTCTTCCCAAGCTCGTCATACAGCGACTGCGTATACCACGGATGGGCACTTGCATGGTCACAAGTAAACAATCCGATGAACTTCGCATAGGTCCTTTGATGGGGATTTTGACCAATGCCATCGGAAGTCATGCGAATCCCTTCGGTTCGATCACAGGATTTATTCGACAAATCATGCAAACCGGTGTCAATAAATCGTACTCCTTTGCGTTTAGTCCCAAAGACGTTAACTGGCAACAACAAACAATTCATGGATTGTTCGCGAAATCCAATGGTGGATGGGTAAGAAAAACTGTCCCGCTCCCTGATGTGATCTATAATCGCACCTCAAGTCGTAAAGTAGAGAAAACGGCAAGCATGGAACATTTCAAACGACGATTTGGCCGTCGCAATATCCCCTTATTTAATTGGAGCTTCTTTGATAAATGGGACGTCTACGATTTGTTATCGCGAGAAGAAGCATTCAAATATGTCCCTGAATCTAGATTGAACCCCTCCTCTGATCAAATTCGCCAGTTCTTGAACAAACACAAATTCATCTATCTTAAACCTACTGCAGGGAGTCTAGGGATTGGGATCTATCGAATTACCAAAAGTCCGAAGAATGGCTATTTTGTTCGATTTCGGAAAAGCGGTAAAAATGTATTGCTGCGTTATCGGAAATTTAGCGGTTTAATGGATCGATTGGGTACCAGTCGAGGGAAATTGAATCACTATGTCGTGCAACAAGGGATTCGTTTAATTGAAATAGAAGGCTGTCCGATTGACTTCCGCTTTCACATGAACAAGAACGCGAACAATCACTGGGTCGTATCAGCTATCGGCGCAAAGAAAGCAGGAAAAGGCAGTGTGACTACTCATATCCGGACAGGTGGCCAACTGATGACGCCTGAACATGTGTTACGACAAATCTATGGTGCCCGCGCAGATCAAGTCTTACAGAATGCGAAAGACTCTACGATCAAGTTAGCTAAAGCCATTGAGAAAAATTATAACCACTTATTAGGTGAGTTAGGCTTTGATATTGGAATCGACCAGAACGAAAGAGTATGGATGTTTGAAGCGAATGCCAAACCAGGAAGATCGATTTTCAGACACCCATCACTGAAAGAACAAGAGAAAGCTTCTTTAAGCTATATTTTCGATCATTGCTCTTACTTAAGTCGTTTTCGTGCAAGGAGGGATGCGTAAGTGAGCGCTGAAACCTTGATGAAACAAAAACCTACACTGGCTATCCTTACCGTTCCCGATGAAAAACGCTTAATTCGTGGAAACCATCACAATTTCATCGACTTAATTCGTATTGGGAAAGAACTAGGGACAGACGTGTATGTCGTTACGACGTCTGATTTGAAGCTAACCGCCAAGAAATGGCACGTGTACAAATACCAGTTTACCAAAAAAATATGGAGCAAGCATTGGTTACCTGCTCCACAAGTTATCTATAACCGGATTCCTTATCGTAAACTTGAAATGAAGCCAGACGTCCAACAAATGATTCATGCATGCTGTCGAAGCAATCAAGTCGTCTTGTTTAATCCTGCTTTTTTCAATAAATGGACTTTGTTCGAATGGTTAAATAAATCGAAGCAAACGCGCAAGTATATTCCCGTGACCCAGCAACTATCCAATGCGATTGATTTAGAAAGATTAATGAAAGAACATGCGGTCGTTTATCTTAAACCTGTCAAAGGCAAAGCAGGTCGCGGCATTATGCGAGTAGAGCGCAAAATCAATACCAAGCATCAAGTCGAATATCGCTTGTTTGCACAAGAACATGCGGTTAAGCGCATGACCCTCTATAAATCGTTAGATAGTTTATGGAAAGATATCGTCGAACATCGAGGAGACAAAGAATATATCATGCAACAAGGGATTGATTTGATGAATTTCAAAAGACGCATCTATGACTTGCGTGCTTTGATTCAAAAAACGTTTCAAGGAAAATGGAGTGTAACGGGAATCGGTGCTCGCGTCGCAGGTAAACTTAGCATCACCACACATGTCCCTCGAGGCGGGTCAATCGATGATCCACAGAAACTATTGACCAATGGGTTTGGTCGAGAGAAAGCATTGCGAATCCTTAAGCGAACGAGAAAGGCATCTCTGCTTTTAGCGAAACAAATCGAGAAGTCATCCAAACAAGAACTCGGTGAAATGTCAATGGACCTCGGTGTCGACACTACTGGGCGCATATGGTTTTTTGAAGCCAATTCGAAACCAATGAAATTCGACGAACCTCATATTCGACAAAAATCATTAGCTCGGATTATTCGATACGGAACATATATGACACAAAAGGTTAAAAGAAGGTGACACGAATTGACTCAACACAGATTAGGTATTCTTGCCGTTTATTATAACAAAAATCGTTTAGAGGAATTATCGTTTTATCGTAAATTAAGTAAATACGGTAACCAGATTGGACTGCGAGTAGAAGTCTTCACACCTGGGGATTTCATGAGCAGAAATAAAGTCAAGGTACGTATCTATGATGAAAAAACTGACAAGTGGTTATGTAAACAAACCACTGTCCCTCCATTAATTTATGATCGTTGTCGGTATCATGGCGTTACGACGTATCGATTATTAAAAGCGTTTCGCAAAAAATATCACGACTTGAGCTATATCAGTAAACCACTCGTGAATAAATGGCGTATGCATCACTTGCTCACGGAAAACGAAGATATCCAAACCTTCTTGCCTCCAACCCAAAAATACAACTGCATCTCTAGCTTGGTTGCTTTTGTGAAGAAGCATAAAATCGTCTACGCCAAACCCAAAAATGGAACTGGTGGTCGCGGCATCCTGCGTATCGAGCAAATCTCTAAGCGCACCTATACGATTCAAGGACGTAATCAGCAACGGCAAATATTGACACCACTTCGACTGACAGAGAAGCAGTTCGCAGAGAAACTTAATTCTCTTTCCCTGAATGGTGATTATATTATTCAAAAAGGAATCCCGCTGACGTTGAAGGATGGACGTGTTCATGATTATCGCTTATTGATTCAAAAAAATGGTTCCGGGGATTGGGAAATTACAGGCTGTGCCGGTCGAATCGGTCCTCAAAAAAGCATCACTTCCAACTTGCATGGAGGTGGAACTGCAATCCGCATGGAGTCTTTATTGCAAGAGCGATTCACATCCAAAGAAAAAGTAGTGAAAATCAAACACAAGCTTGGTGGTTTTGCACACGACCTCGCTGTGTTTCTCGAAAATAAATTTGGGAAGTTATGTGAACTTGGAATCGACATTGCTATTGATCCCAAAGGGAAGATATGGTTGCTTGAAGTCAATCCCAAACCGTCGCGTGATGTGTTTCGTCGCATCGGATTAAAAGAAACTTACCGTAATGCAATCACCAGGCCTCTCGAATACGCGAAGTGGTTGTTGAATCAAGATAAGAAAGCATCGACGAAGTCTATTCAACCACTTGAATTACTTGAATAGCTCGTTCTTTCATCCGTTGAATCGTATCTTGATTGGTCAGCGAATCTGTGATCACCGTATTGATCGATGTCCACCCACATACATGGATGAACGATTGCTGTACGAACTTACTATAATCTGCAAGGAGGTATACCTGCTCAGCAATCGAAATCATTTTTTGTTTGATCATTGATTGTGACTCACTCGATTCACTTATCCCTTTGTCTATATGAAGTCCTTTGCATGAGAAAAATAATTTATCTACATGGAAGTGCTCCATCGATTGTTCAGCCACAAAGCCCACAAAAGAAAGCGTACTCGCTGTGAGCAAGCCCCCTGTGGAAATCACTTGGATTTTGGGTTTGGTGCTGAGTTCCATAGCGACTTTGATAGAATTCGTTAATACCGTAAGTGGCATATCGGGCAAGATACGTGAGATATACCAAGCTGTCGTGCTCGCATCTAGGATAATTCGATCATGAATCGATATGTGCTTGATCGCTTCTTGAGCGATTATTTTTTTCTGTTGAGCATTGGTGCTTTCTCGCACCAAAAAAGGTATGTCGGGGAATGCCTCGAGCACACGGATTGCACCACCATGACTGCGAATCAACTTGCCTTCGCTTTCTAATTTGTCTAAGTCTCGGCGGATCGTCTCTTCGGTGACTTGCAAGAGGTTGCTCAATTCAGTTACCCGAATGCTACCTCTTTCAAACACATAGGAGACAATGCGTTGCAATCGCTCTACAACTAACATGATTTCCCTCGTTTCTCTAACTTTATGCCTGAAGCAACTCCTGGAATCTCAGATAAGTTTGATTCCATTGTTCTTGTTCGACAGGTAGGTATTGCTTAATCGGAAAAGAATGATGAACGATTCTTCTTCCTTCTTGCAAATTGGCGATATGCCCTAATGTAATGAATTGTACCAGAATATTACCAATCGCGCTTGCTTCTATCGGTCCCGCCCACACAGGTCGTCCAATCGCATTGGCTGTGAATTGACATAACAGTTCGTTCTGTGTGCCTCCGCCTACGATATGCAGACCATGGAACTTCGTGTTCGCGAGTTCCTCTGTATGTGCAAACACGTTGCGGTAAGCGAATGCTAGGCTTTCGAGAATACAGCGGACAAACTCGCTTTTGGTGTGGGGTATAGGCTGATTCGTTTCTGTGCAATATTGCTGAATCTTCTTAAGCATATGTCCATGATGAAGAAATCGCACATCATCGGGATTGATTAAGCTACGGAAAGGTTCCGCTGTTGCTGCCATAGTGGTTAGCTCTGTATAACTACTAGATTCACCCGTGAGATCCCATTCTCGTTTGCAGGATTGGATCAGCCACAGTCCCATGATATTTTTCAACAATCGATTCGACTGGTATACCCCTGCTTCGTTGGTGAAATTCCATTGCAAAGAAAGATCTGTCAATACAGGTGCTTGCGTCTCGGTTCCTAGCAATGACCATGTGCCCGAACTAATATAAGCAAATGGTGCTTCTAGAGCAGGCACAGCAGCTACAGCTGATGCTGTATCATGTTCACCTACAGCAATGACTTGTATCGCCTCGACTCCTAACTCTGCTTGAATAGATGGTGATAGTGTACCGACGATGGTTCCTGCTTCGATTAATTCAGGCATAAGCTTCGATGGAATACCGATCGCTTGCAGGATATCTTCATCGAAGCGACCTTGTCGAGGGTTGTATAGCTGCGTCGTGGAAGCATTGGTGATTTCACTTTGCTTGATCCCTGTGAGGAAGTACCGCAACACATCAGGAATCATCAATAACACATCGGCTTGTGCGATAACCGATGCTCGTTGTTGAGCGATAGCCAACAGCTGGTAGATGGTGTTGAACGGAAGGAATTGTATGCCTGTTCGTTGGTAAAGAAATGATTCGCCAAGCTGCTGCTTGATCGTTTCCATGATTCCTTGGGTATGCAGGTCACGGTAATGGTATGGATTACTTAGTAATTCGCCGTCTTGATCTAGTAAACCAAAATCAACTGCCCATGAATCGATTCCTAAGCTTTCGAGTTGCGTATACCCTTGACGTTGAGCATGCAATAACCCTTGTTTCAATTCATGAAATAATCGCAAGATATCCCAGTACAGGTGTTCACCTACTTGCACAGGATCATTGTCAAAGCGATGAATCTCATGAATGCGTAAGGTGTGCGTATCAAGATCCAATTCACCAATAAACGCTCGACCACTGCTTGCACCTAAGTCATAAGCAAGGACGCGTGCCACGCTTGTCACCAGCTGGCTCCCCCTTTGCCACGAAGTGCAATCTGTTGTGGATAACTACTTGCTAAATACGCTTTCATCGGATCGACCGCAAGCCCCTGTTCTTCACGAACAGCTTGCAATAATGGCGTGACATCAAACTCATATGCTTTGCGCACAGCATCTTCTGCAGCAAGCACGTCTTGTGCTTCTTGCGCTTGATGCACTTCCTGTAAATCAATTAATAACGCTTTCGCGTACTGTGTTTGAATATTAATCACCGAGCGGATCATTGCAGGAATCTTCGCTTCAATATTGTGACTCTGGTCAATCATGTAAGCGATATGCTCAGCGGTATCTCGAACTTGTTGATCTTGATCTGCGCATGCATCGAGTATTTGATAGAAAATTAAGAACAACTCATACGGATTCACTGAACCTACGATGAGGTCATCATCGCCATATTTCCGACTATTGAAATGGAATCCGCCGAGTTTGCGTTCACCAATCAAATACGCTACGATGTGCTCGATATTGGTTCCTTGTGCATGATGCCCTGTATCGACAAGAACTTCTGCTTGTGGACCTAATTTGTTCGCCATATTGAAGGCCATACCCCAATCCGCGAGGTCTGTATGGTAGAATGCTGGTTCGTAGAACTTGTATTCGATCAACATCCGCATCTGTGGTGTCATCTTCGTGTACATTTCATGCAAACATGCATACATCCATTGCACTCTTCGGCGAATATCTGCTTGACCAGGATAATTGGTGCCATCTGCAAACCACAAACTGATGACCTCTGAATGTAATATTTTCGCAATTTCCACGCATTCAAGTAAATGATCCGTTGCTTTGCGTCGAATCTGTGGTGAAGAATTCGTTACACTTCCGAGCATATAGTCATCATCTTGGAACAGATTCGGATTGATTGCTCCGATCGTAATCCCGAGTTGCGCGCAATGTTGCTTCAATCCCGCATAATCGTCCACCTTGTCCCAAGGGATATGGATCGCAACGCTAGGACAGCATCCCGTGAACTTATGTACTTGCGCAGCATCTTCCATTTTCTCATAAGTGTTACGTGGCACACCGAGTTTCTTGAATGTTTTGAAGCGGGTTCCTTGATCCGCATAGCCCCAAGAAGGGGTCTCGATGTGGAATGCTTTCAGCTTGGCTTTCACAGCATCGACATCAATCCCTCTGGCTTGCTGTTGTTGAGCAAATAACGTGTACGCTTGATCGGACATGAACAATCCCTCCTTATCGAATAAATGAGAAATCCATCTGTTGGCATGACTTGGTCATCGGTCGTCGAGCATCGGGCGTCGAGCATCGGTCGTCGAGCATCGGGCGTCGAGCATCGGGCGTCAAGCATCGAGCATCGGGCGTCGATCGATGCAAGCGATATGGCTTACCTCGTAAATGCTGCAGCAACGCCACCGTCTACCGTTACCATACAGCCTGTTGTTTTCTCGGATTTCGATGATGATAGAAATGCAATGGCTTCTGCAATATCACTCGGAAATATATTCACTTGCAGAACGGTTCTTTTGCGATAATATTCTTCTAATTGATCTGGAGCAATGCCATAAGCAATAGCTCGCTCATTACGCCAACGTGAATTCCATATCTGTGAACCAGAAAGCACTGCATCAGGGAGTACGGTGTTGACACGAATACCGAATTCCCCACCTTCTGCTGCAATGCAGCGAGCCAAATGGACTTCTAGAGCTTTAGCAGAACTATAAGCAGAAGCGCTTTTACCTGCAAAAATGGAATTTTTTGATCCCACAAACACCATACTTCCGCCTATACCTTGCTCTTTCATTTGCTTGAACGCTTCACGCGCAACGAGGAAATAGCCTGTGGCTAATACATTCATGTTCAGATTCCACTCTTGCAAGGACGTATTGTCAAATGTACTCGATGTCGCAAGCCCTGCATTATTAACAATCATGTCTACACCACCGAATGCTAGAGCGCTTAATGCAAAAGCGTGCTTCACTTGATCTTCTACAGTAACGTCCATCTGAATAGCAATCGCTCGGCCTACCCCATAATGTTGATTGAGTTCGTTCGCAACTTGCTGAGCACCTTCGAGATTTAAGTCTGCAAGTACGACATGTGCACCTTCCTTAACGAACCGACGTGCTGTTTCACTACCGATGCCACCTGCACCACCTGTGATAAATGCGACTTTGCGTGAAAACTCAGCTTCTGCTGGAGCAAGAGAAAGCTTGTACAATTCTAGCGGCCAGTATTCGACATTGAATGATTCGAACTCATTCAACGAAACAAAGTCCCCTAACGAAGTAGCACCTCGAATAACTGCAATCGCACGATGAAATAGCGCTTCACTAATCTTAGCCATGAACTGTGTTTTCCCTGTATTCACCATGCCAATACCTGGAATTAATATCACTCGTGGTGATGTTTCTCCAATCACATCTCCATCATTGTGATTACGTGCGAAATAAGCGCGATATGCGAATTGGTATTGCGTAATGCCGTCGCGAAGTGAAGAGAGTAGTTCCTCAACCGACTGTGTCTGTGGATTCCAGTTGATGAATAACGGCGACATCTTGGTATGCACCAAATGATCAGGACATGCTGCGCCTACTTGAGATAAGGCTTGGCTATATTTTGCGTTAACGAATTGTAAGACGGAATCGGAATCATCATAAGTCAATATCATTTTTTTGTCTGAACTGACTGCACCACGGATGACTGGCATTATCTGAGATAGAATCGTTAAGCGTTGTTCTTGGGGCATAGACGTCGATATTGAACCACCAAATAGTTCGTTTGGCTTCACGCGCGCTTCAATGAAACGCTCCGCTTCTGTGATGATCGCTAATGTCTTAAAGTAACTTTCCTCTGATGTATTACCCCATGTAACTAATCCATGCTTCTCCATAAGGACGAGCTCAGCATTCGGATGATTCTTCACACCTTCTGCGATCATCTTCGATAACGCGAATCCAGGGCGTACATAAGGAACCCACACATAGCGATCTCCAAAGATCTCGTCAGCTAGCTGTCGACCATTATGCGCGCAGCATAAACTGATGATCGCATCAGGGTGCGTGTGATCCACATGTGGAAATGGCAAAAAGGCATGAAGTAATGTTTCTATGGATGCACGAGGATGCTTATGATCGGTCATGCATTGAGCTAAATAAGCAACCATATCTTCATCCGTCATGGACGGTCGCTCGATCAAAGGCTCGATATCCTCTAAGCGAAGCGCTGTGAAATGCTGCGCTTGCATCGTACCTAGATCTGACCCGCTTCCTTTCACGTACATCACACGTGCCTCGCGTCCACGAAAGTCTCGGATGACGGTCTTCATGGACGTGTTGCCTCCACCCCAATTCGCTATTGTACGGTCAGTACCTAATAGATTAGAGCGATATACCAATTCATCGAGTCCAGCTTGCACTTGCTTCGCTGTGTCCTTGTTCCATAACGAATGAACCATGATTTCCTCCTATATCGTTGATTGGATTTCTGTGAAAATCTTTGTTTGTATTTGTTTTTATTTGATTATAACATGGATGAAACACTGTGTGCTATTTATTTGTTGAAACTTATTTGGATGAAACTTATTTGGATGAAACTTATTTGGATGAAACCTATGTTCTTTTTACACGTAATAAACTGGTGTAGTATATTTCTATAATAAGGAGGTAGTCGACATGATGAACTGTCCTGTGTGCGATGGTGTAAAAATGCGAGAAGTAGAAAAAAACGATATCCTGATTGATGTTTGTCCAAGTTGTAAAGGCGTATGGTTGGACCGCGGTGAATTGGATAAACTGATGCAAGGAATTAAGGAAACGCGTCAAGACTATAATGAATGGTATTACCGCGAGAATCAGCGTGAGCAAAGCATGCCTCGACCTGATCAATCCTACCCTCCTAACTATCCTCCCAAAGACGCATACAAAGATGACTACAAACATGACTATAACCACCCCAAGTACAAGAAGAAGAAAAGTGTCATGGATGTATTCGGTGATTTGTTTGATTGATCTTAGAAATCGTTATGTCCGTATAGTTCGCTACTAGAATTAAGCGTATATTGAACCCCCAAACAGGCTGTCCCTCAGTAGATTTCTACTTGTGGGACAGCCTGTTGGGTTACTTGAGCTGTTGCAGTGAAATGCATCTCATGTGATGAGGTTACGAGTTCCCTTGCGTTGATGAATTGCTACCGCCAATCAACATGGGGGATCAGTCCGCCAATCGTTGTACATGTCGTCGTAAGGATCGGTCTCATCCGCATTTGGGCCGCTTCGATAATGGCTTGACGAGAGTCGGTATGGTATGATCTACGTTTGTTCACAAAATCAATTAAAATAATAGAGTTGTAGACGACAATCCTAATGAGCATTACCACACCATCCAAATACCCAATCGGAATAAATACGACAACTGTTGTTAATACAGAAGAAATCACAGGTTCCGCGCTGTCAGTTCTCCTGTTCGTCAGTTCCATCTAGGATATCTAGCAATTGCTCGAAGTTATGGATGATATATGTACTTCCTAACAATTCATCTGGATTGCCGAATTCCGCATAAGCACAACCCACGACAGGAAGTTCGTTAGCTAGCCCTGCTTCGACATCAGAAGATCGATCGCCAATCATCCAAGCAGTTGATACTCGATGGTGATCAAGTAATATGCGCACGAGATCCACTTTGGACTTGGTCTGATATCCCCCTGCACTGAAGAGTCCTTCGAATACATGTGAGAGACCATGAACATGGATGACTTGCTCGACATATTCCTTGAGACCATTGCTAGCGACAAATAAACGAATACCACGAGCATGCAGTGCAGTTAACGTATCCGCAACTCCTGTATATAATAAACCTTGCTTATCGCGTAATCCAACAAGTTGGTAGTGGAGTAATAACTCATTCGCTCTGTGCTTCGCTGCTCGAGTCGATTCGGGCATCACACGTAGGAAAATATCATCCAACAACATTCCCAGTGCTCCTAATATATGCGACTCCGGTGGCGTGTCTCCATCGAATAATCCTTCGTTGCGTAATTGTTCAAACATGGCATGATAAGCAGGCAACAACAGTGTCTCCGTCTGAAATAACGTGCCATCTAAGTCAAATATCATCGCTTCTGGGCAATGAGAGAGAGGTTTCTCTGTCATATTCATGGGTTTTACTCCTTTTGTATAGAAATGAACATCTGTCCCTTACCCGTTGGACTCCATTCATACGATCATCCTATGTTTCTGGGTATCGGTAGGTGCTAGAGCAAGTCTTGCTGACATCAAATAAGAGGCAGTCAAGAACTCATCCAACTCACTCCTAGGCTATTCTATCATTGAGTAAGGAATCCATGTGCTTTCCCTACCGTCTTCATCCTTCCAATCATAGTTCAACTACATCTACGTGGTCAACTCTCATGAATCATTTCGTATGGTATCTTGAATGGCTATAGCGAATATTATGCCAATTGCGTAGAAACCTGAAAAAAAGAAAAACCACAATCCAGCGGACTGTGGTCAATTCATGTATATACTCACTTCACTTCTTCTAAAGATCTTATTGTCAATTCTTGTTGCAACTTCTTATCATGATTTGATTAACCAAACATATATACGTATAATAATTGGAATTGTTTAAATGAAATAAATTTATTGTATATAGATGTAAATGCGTAGTTCCATTCATCATCCAAAAATCAGTATCGTAATTTCCCGTCCAATCCTGATACATCTTGACACACAGAACCACCAACTTGCATGGATTGCACCATAAGAAAGATATATGATACAATTAATTACGAAAAATATTATCATTATTCTCATCGATTAAATTAAAATAATTTTATTCGTCTGGAGAAATGTGTATGTCAGCGATTCTATCCACCATCCGCCAACAAAGCAATCACAAGCATGCTCAAGAGAAAGCCTTAATCGATTACATACTTTCTCATGCTCCTCAAGTCGTACGAATGGGGATCGAAGAGTTAGCTGAGTATTCGAAGACCAGCACAGCTACGATTTCTCGATTCTGTAAAAGTCTTCCTACTCAAGGATGTACCGATTTCAAGTTACAGCTTGCTACTGAGCTCGCTGCGATAACACAAGAACAAACATATGAAGATATTGTCGCGATGCGCCCGCTTCATGAAATCGTGAAAGTCATTGAATCCAACCATCTATTGACGATTGCAGATACGACCAGACTCATTGACCTGCAGCAGCTTGAATCAGCGATTCATGCCATTCATCATGCACCCAGAATCGACATCTATGGTGTTGGGACATCAGGTGTTGTGGCGCAAGATTTTTATCAAAAGCTAGTTCGTATTGGCAAAATGTCGTTCACATCTTCCGACCTCCACATGCAGATTACTTCAGCATCTACACTTACTTCTGCAGATTGCGCTATAGCGATTTCTTATTCAGGTGAAACCCAAGAAACCATCCAGTCTTTTGCTTGTGCCAAAGAACAAGGTGCAACTACGATTAGCTTAACGAAATACGGAGCAAACCCATTGTCTCAATTGGCCGATATTTCATTGTTCACTTCCACACAAGAAGAAGGCATGCGTCGTGGAGATATGGCGTCGCGGATTGCACAGTTGCATTTATTAGATATCGTGTTTATGGGTTTAGTTAGTTTGGATTTCGACAGAAGCGTACCTATATTAGAAAAGACGTATCACATGGTGCGCAAATATCGAGAAAAAGGAAAGTGATTCCCTGGGATTTTCAACATCACACTGCGAATGACCACACGTACATTCGTTGAGGATGTTCGTATATGAAGGCCAAGAGACTTCCTAGAAGATTGATCCGCGGATATAGATGTAGACCATCATTCGAATGCTGTAGAAGATCGAATTACATTTTGATACAAAGGGACGGAACTTATGCCGAATCAATTGATATTCAATGCGCGCGTTGTCACAGAACTTGAAGTCATTGAAGATGGGTTCGTTCATCATTGTGAAGGACAGATTCTCTATACAGGCCGTGCGGAAGAACTTGCTGATTATGTATCGGGTTCAGACGTAGTACCTTTCGAAGAACAGATTGATGCCCAGGGAAGTTGGTTGTTGCCTGGGTTTATAGATGTCCATGTGCATGGCGGATCTGGTTGTGATTTCATGAATGCGACACAGCAAGCATTGGATACCATCACCGCTTTCCATGCTCGCCATGGTACTACAGCGATGCTAGCTACCACAGTGACTGCGCCACGCAGCGATCTAGAGCAAGTCCTTATCGCTGTGAGTCAATACCAGCGAAGCGCGATGCCCTATGCACAATTGTTGGGTGTGCATCTAGAGGGCCCCTTCATATCGCCCCGCTGGCCTGGGGCGCAGAACCCGAGCCATATCACGCTACCGCAGCGTGAATGGCTCGAAGACTGGCACGAGCGCTACGCCGGGCTCGTGCGCATTGTCACCCTCGCTCCAGAACGCGAGGGTGCACTAGAGCTGATCGCATGGTTGCGCGATCAGCAGATTGTGCCCGCATGCGGGCACACAGACGCAAGCTACGCCGAGATAGAGGCAGCTGTGCGCGCAGGTCTGACGCATGCGGCGCATGCGTTCAACGCGATGAAGCCACTGCACCATCGCGAGCCCGGTACCGTCGGTGCTGTACTCACCGACGATTCGATCAGCACAGAAGTGATTGCTGATGGCCATCATGTGCACCCTGCAGCGATTCAATTATTGGTGCGGATGAAACAACCCCACCACCTCCTGCTCATAACAGATGCGATGTCCGCAGCTGGACTTGGTGATGGCACATACGACATTGGAGGCTTACCTGTCACCGTGCAAGAAGGCGTAGCGCGACTTACCAGTAACGGTAGCTTAGCCGGAAGCACACTGACGATGATCGATGCTTATCGTTACCTTGTCCAACAGATCGGTGTGAGTTTCGTGGAAGCAAGCCGTTTTGCAAGTATGAATCCTGCAAGACTTTTGCATCTCGAACATCGACTTGGTTCGATTGCCAAAGGGAAACAAGCTGATCTACTTGTCATGAACGATGCCTTTGAACTTCAACGTGTATGGTGTCAAGGTAACCAGATTTTTTGACAACCGGTACCCTATCCGTGATTCGAATAACTCGTCATCGTATCAAGACGAATGGAAAGTCGCTGTTCCTTTTCTTCATAGTCCACTAGAGGCTGCAACTTGTCATATAACCACCATTTCCGTACAGGTTGTCCAGGTTCTTCCTCTATGTAGAATATATTGCTATCCTCGATGAATGAACGAATCATATCCGCTTGTTCTCGGATCATCCCCTGTATGCGTAATTGCCAATGCCCCTCCACACGATTGAGTTCAAATGCATATCCTTCTCGATTCGCATCGACGAGTGTGCGACCGATCACTTGACGAATGATGATGTTAGTCATTATGGGTATACGTCATTCCTCCTCCTACATGATGATGCGGGAATCCACGGGCAGGGTAACCGTGAATGAAGTTCCTTTACCGATTTCACTATTCACGCTGATCGAACCGTCATGCGCATCTACAATCCATTGTGCAATCGATAAACCCAGACCTGATCCACCCATTCGCTTAGAACGATGCTTGTCAACTCGATAGAACCGTTCAAATATTTTGGATAAATCGTCTTCAGGTATACCCATTCCCGAATCCGTCACTTGTATCTCAATAGAAGGGATCCGTGCATGCTCAATATGACTGACTTCAATTCGAATCGTTCCGCCATGAGGCGTATACGTGATCGCATTTTCCACAAGGATGTACATAAGTTGCTCGATGCGTTGCTGATCCGCAGTGATGATCTGGGATGGGAATGCAGCTAATTCAACGCGAATATCCTTCGCCTGAGATAACGTATGTGCATTGCGAATCACTTGCCCTAAACTAAGCACGACGTCATAGCGAGTCACTTGTAGTTGGGGATGACCTGAATCCGCTCTCGCTAATGTCAATAAATCACTTACTAATTTCGCCATTCGTCGCACTTCATCACGCATATCAGCGAGAACACGAGTAGAGAGCTGCGATAGTCGGCCACGATCTTCTTCTTCGACCACATCTAAAGATGAATGCAGAATACTGAGTGGTGTTCGTAATTCATGAGAGGCATCCGTGACGAATTCACGCTGACGAATAAGCGATTCGCGAATCGGTTTCATCGCTTTTCTTGACATCAGGATACTCAGCGGAAACACGATCGAGCTAAAAATTAACCCCAAGATCAAGAACGCACGCAGTAACTTGAAGAACACATCATTGGAAGAACTGATGTCAATTCCCATATACATCATACCTAGCAAATCACCCGCGACATACATAGGTTTCGCTGCAATCAATAGATGGGAATCGTGGTCGCCATGGCCAAATAGAGGTGAATCCATGAATTCTGTATCATTACTTTCTTCATGATCTCTTTCTTCACGATCTTTTCTTTTAACATTTTCATGATTATTCGACGAATTCTCTGGAATCGTAAACTCTCTATTCTCTGCATCTGAGAAATCTTTACTAATCTTCACTTTACGTGTCTGGTATTGGTTAGGTTTCCACTCCCGAATGACGTCTAAGATCTCCTGCTGCTGCTGTTCATACGCCTCTTCACGAAAGATTAGCTTACCTCTCGCATCAGCGATATAGTAAAAGAACAGACCTTCCCTGCTTCGAAAAGATTGAATCGTTTCCAATTCCAGTTCACTGAGCTGTTGATCTATGAACACCTTGCGCATATAGACATTCTGTGAGCTAGCAGCGAATTCAAGCTTGTCCCTTTGTGCATCATTCACTGATTTTTGCACAAAGATATACGCAGTCGAGATGAAGATAAGTAGAAATAAGATAATGATTCCGCTGAAGAACCACATCAATTGGTTCTGTGCACGAATGAACACATCTGAGCGACGCTTCTTCCACTTATCACCGATATTACTCATCTTATCACTGATTTTACTCATCGAATCGATACCCCACTCCTCGAATGCTCGTGATATAATCATGACGGTCTGCGAGGAGTAATTTCTTGCGAAGGAGTTTGACGGTAGCGTCAATAATTTTCAGCGAAGCTTCAGCATCGAAACCCCAGATTCGATCAAACATTTGTTCTCTCGAAAGAACTTGTCCAATATGTCGAATAAATAATTCCAATAATTGAAATTCACGAGAAGATAACTGTAGCTCTTGATGGCTTGAACGCACAGAGCGATTATCTAGATCGATCGTCAGATTCCGTAATGCAATGACTCGTGATTGTACCGTTGTAAAATTACGCCTCATCAAGACGCGGACTCGAGCTAACAACTCTTCGGCTTCAAAAGGCTTCACGATGTAATCATCAGCTCCTGCATCGAGACCCATAATGCGGTCTTGTAAAGAATCCCGCGCTGTTAACATCAGGATAGCACCTGAATAGTTGGCTTTACGCAGTCTTCTACAAATCTGAACGCCTTCTTCACTCGGAAGCATCCAATCCAATATCAAGATATCGTACGACGCTTGTAGCGCATAATCATAGACGTCACTTCCATCCGTCAACCAATCGACTTGATGTCCGCCTTTACGACGTAATAAGTAGGTTACTAATTCTCCTAGACGCAGATCATCCTCTGCTAATAGAATCTTCATGTGAGATCACTCCAGTTCCCAGGAAACATTCAGATGTCTTGCAACTGAGATTCAACTCAATCATCAATATGCATACCTCATATGAACGGTTTATGAGACATATTGGGATGCTCAACTTGCGATATTCACACTTAGTCTACTACCAAATCGAATTGTGTACAAGCGATCAGACGACAAGATAACTGAATTGTGGCAGAACACCAAGCTTCGCATTCAGATGCCTTGGGACGTTTAGTGTTACCCAGGAGTTCGCCTTCTTGTGATGACGTGTTATCCATTCTTATGACGAATAGCTCATGACATCTATTGATCAAGTTTAGAGAACCTCGAGAACTCAACGAAAGTCCGATGCTGAATAAATGAAATCATTTTCACTTGATTTACTTTTACTTTTCACTGTATTTTCATCAAACTCGGATATGATGGAAGCCTATACTCCTTATCATCACTCCATCGCGAAAGGTTGGTTACATTGAATAGAACCTACAAACTATGGATTCCTGCCATCTTGATTGCAATGATCACACTTGGATGTCTAGGTTATGCATTGATTTTCGATCAGGAAGACTCCGATGAATTCGGAGATCGTCCTCGGTTCGAAGAATTGAAGAAAGGCGGTGATCGTGGAGATGAAGGCGGTGATCGTGGGAATGATGAGAGAGATCGTGATGATGATGGTGATCGTGATGATGAAGATGGATGGGAGGACGTATTCGAAAGTATCGGTACATATGCTTTAATCGCAGGTGCGATTGCCTTCTCTTGGTTTGCCATGAAACGCACCATCACATCCAAGTTTCAGCCACTAAAAAAACTGGCCAAGTGGACATTTAAGGTGCATTATTTTATAGGATGGGTAGCCGTAATTACAACAGCCATACATGCTACATATTTCCTGTGGACTGACTTCAACGGTGAACATACATGGGATGGTATAGCTTCATTGCTTCCACTTCTCGCCCTTGCGGTGTATGGTTGGATCATGATCAAATCTCGTCAGAAGCTCCTCCTCCGACGAATTCACGTTTCGTTAGCCATCTTGTGGTTGGTAGCTTTAGCTGTTCATGCTGGTGGTGAATTTATTCAAATCACAGTCATCACAGTATTGGTATGGTCTCTGATTTGGATATGGAATGCTGTGATGAAGAAAGGGAGTTCATTATGAATCGAAAAAAAATCATTATCCTTTCAGCAGTTATCTTGCTGATCCTTGCGCTTGGCTTGGGCATATATGCTTTCACATCCATGCATCACGCTGATCATGCAATCGAAATGGATGGAAGAGGCCATCACGATGGACCTATACATCATGGTGAAAAAGGTTCGCATTCTGGGAAAGGTAAGTTAGGAACCCATCATATGGGTTGGTTTTTCCTCATGAAACTGATTCCATTTGTGATCGTTGCTGCAATCGTATGGGGTGTGTATTGGCTCTTCACTAGAAAGTATGCCATCGTAAGAAAGCCAAGTAGTCCTCCGCCAGTCGGTTCATCTGTGGTGACGCCTGCTGAATCATTGGTTGATGCAACTCAAGAATCGCCGGATAAGACTCCTGCTGGATCATCTTTAGAAGCTCCTGAAGAATCATCTGTCGCAACTTCGGAGGAACCTGCTTCTCCAGTAACCGATGACTTGAATCATGGAGAAAACCCAGAAAATGATAAGAAATAATGGGGCCTACCCCAAAGAAACCACGCCTAATGCGTGGTTTCTTTGCATGGTTACCACTTATTACAAGACCAAGAAGTCCTTACTGTTTCATCATTTACCACTTGTGATTTGATCCCAAATTCCACCTTCACCATATAAAGTCTTATTCACTTCCGACCAACCTCCCAGGAAGTCAATGTTAAATAATCCTTGTGGTGTAGCATATTGATTAGCAAATTGTTTGGCAACTTCTGAATTGACTGAGCGAAATCCTCTAGATGCAAATTCTTTTTGTGCTTCTATCGTCCACAGGAAATCAACAAATGCTTCTGCGGCTTCTCTCACTCCGTGTTTATCTACATTCGCATCAATAATCGCAGCAGGGTTTACGATTTCGATCGTATACTTCGGCACGATAATGTCATATTTCACTTCACCACTCAAGTTACGGGCCAATAATTCATTTTCATATGTAATGATCGTATCGCCGATTCCTTTTTCGAATGTTGTCATAGATGCACGTCCGCTTTTATCCAACACTTTAACATTCCGATAGATTTGAGCAAGTAATTCTTTGGCTTTCGCTGGGTCCGCTGTTCCTGTCTCTTCTTTAGAAATATTCAATCCTGCGCCATATATCGCATTAACATCCCATTTTGCACCACCTGAAGTTTTGGGATTAGGGATGAGGACTTCTACGCCTGTTTTAGCTAAGTCCGCCCAATCTTGAATTTTATCGGGGTTTCCTTCTCGCACACCAATCGCAACTACAGATTCAGTAATCATCCCACCATTTGGCTGACTGCGCCAATCACTCGTAATCAGTCCTGCCTTTACAATCTCCTCCATATCCCCTTCTAAAGATAGGATCGCAATGTCGGCTTCCAAGCCTGATACAATGGCTCTAGCTTGAGTGCCTGAAGCTTCATACGATTCAGTAAATTCAACAATTTGCCCAGTCTTAATTTTCCATTCAGCTTGGAACAGCGGAATGATCGCTTGCAACGCTTCTTTGGAAACTGTATACGCGCCAAGAGTCAACGTGATTTTCTCAGGTGCTTTCGCCACCTGCACTATTGCTTGAGGTGTCTCCGTCTGTTTCACTGACTCACTGTTCGACGCACATCCCCCTAGTATGCTCACCACCAGACTAAAGATCATTACTAGTCCAAAAACCATTTTCTTACGCATTGACATCACTCCTCACGTGTTTATAGTTATTTATGAATAAAGGAAACTCTTAGCTTACTTGTTGGCGCTAAGAAATTCTTATTTTTTTATGAATTTATTTGCTTCAAGCTATACCCCTCTCCCTTATATATGCACAGACAAAGGGTCTTCTAATAACTGGTTTTCTAACACTGTATTTTCGTTTGGTGTAAAGACAGACAATCGATGGATCAGAATATTCACCCGATCCCCAGGTTGAAAGACTTTTTGCTGAATCGCTTGATACGCAACTAATCTCACTTGACCCACTTCCACTTCTAGATACCACGCATTTCCACGAAAATGAACATGTGTGACAACTCCATTGATCCCTGCCGATGGATCTTGTTCCGTGTGAACTGATCGAACATCAATTGATTCAGGGCGGATACAGATATGAACACCTGGTTTCCAGTTCCCTTGTGATGTGAACTCATGTAGTTGTGGAAATGGGTGCCAGTCCACAGGCATGATGATTGAGTTGGACTCTCCAATGAACTGAGCAACAAATGACGTCTTAGGCTCTATATATATCTGATAGGGAGATCCCTGTTGTTCTAATTTACCTTGGTTGATGATCAATATCTCGTCTGCAACTTCAATTGCTTCATCTTGGTCATGGGTCACAAATATGCTCGTAACGCCAATTTCATTGATCAAATTCCTTAACCAATTCCTTAATTCTTTACGAATTTTAGCATCAATTGCTGCAAATGGCTCATCCAAGAGAAGTAATTCAGGTTCAGGTGCTAATGCTCGTGCAAACGCTACACGCTGCTTTTGGCCACCTGAAAGCTGATGCGGATATTTGTGATCAGTTCCTGCTAAACCAACAAGGTGCAAGAGATAAGATACTCTTTCTCGAATGAATTGACGATTTCTTTTTTGCACAATTAACCCATAAGCAATATTTTCAAATACAGTCATGTGTTTGAATAACGCATAGCTTTGAAAAACAAATCCAATGTTGCGTTTTTGTGGAGGTATCGCATTAGCGAATTGGCCACCTAAGAAGATGTCCCCTGACGAAGGGGTTTCCAATCCAGCTAGCATCCGTAAGATTGACGTTTTTCCGCCTCCACTTGGCCCGAGAAATCCGACGAGTTTCCCTTTTTTGATATGAAAGTTGACATCTTGAATCGCATGAAAATCCCCAAAATATTTATGCAGGTTTTTGACTTGAATGTCCATTTAAGTGAACCTCCCTTCTATGCTTAATCCCTTGCAGAATAAGCAATATCGCTACAGAAATGAGTCCAAGAACCAGAGCAATGCTGTTCGCTCCGATTAAGTTGAAGTTATCTGCATCTTGGTACACGAGTGTTGTTGCAGTTTGCGTTTGATTGATGATATTACCCGATACGACGAGGACAGCTCCGAATTCACCAAGCGCTCGCGCAATGGTTAACACCCCTCCATAAAAAACAGCCCATTGAATCGTTGGAAAGGTAATCTTCCAAAATGTTCGTTGCGGAGAAGCTCCAAGCATACGAGATGCTTCTTCAGCATCGTTTCCGATTTCCTCGAGAACAGGAGCCACTTCCCTAACTACAAAGGGGAAGGTAACGAAGAGAGTCGCCATCACCATCCCAGGTAATGCAAATACAATATCGATTCCCATCGTCTGGAAAAATGTGCCCAGTATCGTCTCAGGCCCAAATAACAAGATAATCATTAATCCACCAATGACGGGAGAGACTGCGAAAGGCAAATCAACCATCGCATTGACGAATGGCTTGATCCACTTTGATAACCACCTTCCTCTTACAAGCTCAAGTGAGAGGTATACCCCTACAATCACATTTAACACTGTTACAATGGCAACAATGATGAACGAGGTTTTGAACGCATGGAGTGCTTCAGTTCGTGTGATCGATTCGTAAAACCCAGACCAACCTTGTTCAAAGGACGCGAACGTAACATAACCGAGTGGGAGCAAGATGACAAGAGCCATGATCAACCACGTAAAACATACATTAGCTTGTCTCATACGTATCTTGCCCCTCTTCTTTGAATAAAGTGGACCATCCATAAAATGAGGAACGAAAGTGTAAGTAAAAGAATGGAAACCGCTGAAGCAGCGACTGGATTAAAGGATTCAATTTCCGAAAAAATATACACCGATGAAACCAAGGTTTCCATAGGAAGATTGCCAGAAATCAGTGCGATCACACCGAATTCTGCTAATGCTCTAGATAAAGCTAACATGCCACCTGACAATATGCCTGGTAAAATCACGGGGAGAATAACTCGTCGAAACGTCGTCCCCGGGCTAGCTCCTAACAAGAGGCTCGCTTCCTCTTCTTCAGTATTAATCTGCTCTAATAAAGGCTGAACGGCACGAACAACGAAAGGGAACGTCACGAAAAACATACCTATCACAATCGCATATTCATTAAATAGCAATTCCACGTGGATGCTTTTTAAAAACGACCCCATCGGACTATTCGGACTGAACATCGTCAATAAGATCACTCCTGACACCGCTGTGGGGAGAGCGAACGGTAAATCAACAAGACTATTCAAAATGCCCCTTCCTACAAATCGGTAACGTACCAGTGTATATGCGACGATGGTTCCCACAAATAATTGAATTATGGTTGTTAACACGCCGAGTTTAACTGTAAGTACAATAGTTTCATACGCAATATCATCAAAAATCTCATAGATGAAAGCATCCCAACCAAGTGAGAATCCCTTCATATAAATGACACTAATGGGTAATACAATCAGCACAAGTAGATAACCTATCAAACATGACCGTAACGCATAGCGGAACACTGATCGATCCATCTTCAATCTCTCCTATACATGAAACATTTAATCCCTATCTATTTACTCGGCATTAATAAACAAAATATTATCATGCGAAAATAAACACGTCAATATATCGTCGAGATATTGCCATTTTGGTTTTTAGATAGACTATTCCGGCGATTTTGAGCGTGATTTCAGCTCATATATCTCCATTGTTTATGTCATTTTAGTGTAAAGTCGAGACGACGATCATCTCCTGGTTGGATGACAAAAACGTCTCGATAGCCCACATCATGGCACTATCGAGACGTTTTGGGACACTTAGACGATCAACACCGAATGATCGTTCGACCTGCTTATCTGCTCACATACAGGTACGTTCTGCGTTATCGCTTATTCAACGTGAAGCTGTAGATGGCCTCAAGAAGTGTTGACGCCCCAGATCATTTACCGGATTGATTGAATCAGACAAGGATACCCTTTAAGGTAAATCAATCAACATGAAAAAAGTGTCAACAGCGTGTGTTCCTGATTCATTCTTAGAACCTTCACTAGCTGTAGCTGTGAGGGTCAACTGACTGACTTCTGTAATACGAGCGGAATCTCTTGTTGACAGATGTTCTTGATGATTCAAAGTCAATGCGCCTTCAATGACGAATACGAATATTCTTCGTCCTTCTGGTTGCGTGAATGTCATTTCTCGAGCAGGTTCGAGCTTCGATACATATATCGTCAAGTCCTGATGAATGTGAGCCACTTGTTGAGCGGATTGATGCGATACGATCGGCAGTAATGTGTTCTTCATCTTCGCAGGATCATAATGTGTCGCTTCATAAGAAGGCGCGACGCCTTTGGCTTGAGGTGTGAACCACAGCTGCAGGAAGTTCACTATATCGTCCTGCGGATTCACTTCTGAGTGAATGATGCCTGTTCCCGCGGACATTCGTTGCACACTGCCAAATCGCGTAGTCGATGCATGCCCTGTGCTATCTTCATGTTTCAATGCGCCACTGAGCACAATCGATACAATCTCCATCTCTCGATGTGGATGTGATCCGAAGCCTCTGTTACCTTCGACGAAGTCATCATTTAAGACGCGCAATGCCCCGAAGTTCATATTATCCGGATCATAATAATCCGAAAAAGAAAAACTGAAATTACTTTGTAACCAGCCATGATTCGCTTGGAATCTGGATTTCCCAGGAAATAATTTTATCATGATTTGTCACCTCGTTGGATATAGTGGATGTCGAATGTTTCGACATGCGATCGTAGATTTAGCATAACAGATAGAATACGTTGCTTCAAATTTCCTGCGCTCAGGCCTTAATTGCGAATACAAGCGACCACTAGCGTTAGTAATCCATGATTATTGTTCGAATCATCACACTTTACCTCAGTCATGTACTTGGACGATTAAGGAACTTATGCCATCTCGATTGGTGACTTCAATGCGTGCAGCAATTTGGTCCTTCAACTCACTGCGATGGGAGATGACGCCTACCAAGCGATCTGTAGATATCTCATGCAATACGCGAATTGCATCTTCTAATCGATCCACATCTAAGGTGCCGAATCCTTCATCAATGAACATCATATTCATTTCCACACCACCTCGATTCGACTGAATCGAATCCGCTGCTCCTAAGCCAAGTGCAAGAGAAGCCATGAATTTCTCTCCTCCGGATAACGTTTGGACTGGCCTTGTTTGACCTGTTTGGTGGTCGAACACATAGAGATCGAGCGCTTCTGTATTTTTCCCGAGTTCGTCTTTCAGTTTGAGCTCATATCGGTTATTCACCATATGCATCAGCCGCTGATTGGCAAATCCTAATATTTCTTTGAAATGATATGTGAGCATATGATTTTCAAACGATATTTGTCGAGTGCCTCCGCGCAATACGTCGAGTAGCTCTTGTGCTGGGATTAATTGTTGGTCTTGCTCAATCGATTGAGCTACATTGTCTTGGAATTGTATGTATTGTGTAGTTACATTTTGGATCATTTCACGTAAACTGCCTAGTGATATCGAAGCATCTCTTTGGATGAGTTGCTGTTCTTCTAATTGTTTTTGCAGTGGTTCGAGATCTATCATTTGTAATTGACCATTCAATACCTTCGATAAAGTCGACATGGTTTCTGCTGTTAAATCCCTATCTGCGTTAAATGTGGCGAGGGTGTTCACCGAGTGATCTAATTGTGGCAAATTGTTTCGTGCATCGAGATACGCATCCTTGTCGATAAATACGGATTGACTGAGTTGCAGATCGAACTGATCTTGCTCCCATTTCACTTGTTTTGTCATCTCTTCACTTTGATTTTGAAGAATCTGTACGGTGTTTTTTTGTTTCTCAAAACCAAGTGTTTGAAGTTCAATTTGTTTGTTTAAGATCTGGATTTGATTCGTGATTGACGTGATTCTTTGCGTTAAGTTACGTTGCTTCTGTTGATAAAGCGCTACCGTCGGTTGACTACTTTCTAACAATTCAGTTAGCTTAGTGATGTGTTGCTGGTATTGCTCTTGCTTAATCATCATTTGATTTCTATTCATGATGATGTCTTCCTTCACCTCTTGAAGCTGTTTGCTCACGGTTTCTATCGAATCTTGAAGAATCAGCAGTTGTTGCGATAGCGGTGTATCCGATATATTCTTGCCTTCTTGGTTTGATTGCTGCATGAGTTCGTGTACCTTGGATTGTATCTGATCTTGATCCCACTGGCCAAATAATTGAAGTTGATGCAGATCTTGCTGATAACTCGTGATGAATTCATCGTATATCGTTCGAATGAGCTCTTTATCCTCTTGCGACTGTGTGAAGTTGTGCTGTAATGCATCTAGTTTTCGACTATAGGTAGCTTGTAATTTTCTCAAGATATACAAGACGACCTGCATGTGTTGCTGAGCGGATTGCTGCTCTTGAGTGAATATTTCGCGCTTGTGTTCCATTTCATTCAGTTCTACGTTCATCTGTTTCTCTTCTTGCTCAGCTTGGGTAATCCTTGATGTGAGTCCCTTCATGTCGATTTCCAATTTCTCCATATGTCCAATCGATTCCTGGTGTTGATCCAAGATGAATTGAGCAGCTACGTTATCACGATTCTCTGCATCCCATTGTTCGACTTCTCGTTGGAGTTTCTCATTTTCTAGATAGCGCTTCTCCACTTCAAGCAGTAATCCCTTGGCTTCTTGTAGTTTATGTTCATTGGACGATCTTAGAGATTGTTGACTACTTAGAGCTTGCTCTTGAGACAGTAATGGGCGCACCGCTTGTGTGAGCTGAATCTGTACAGATAATTGTTCCATATGAGGTGCTTGCACTTGCAGTTCCATGAATCTTGTCGATGCTTGCTGGTATTCCTTCATGTGTTGATTTTGCAAAGCATAACGCTGAATATCTTGAGTCCATTGTTTGATCTGTTCTTCGATGGTGCGTAAATCATTATCTATGTGTGACTGATCCGCATGAAACTGTTGCAAATCAGACTGGACTGCTGTAAGTAACTGTTCGTCCAACGGCCTACCGTGCAATAGCACCTGGTGCGTTGCAGTATGTGGTTTGTTACCAAAATTCGTGCGCCAAAGCGCTAAGATCGTATCTTTGGCATGTTGATATTGTTTGATCTGTTCATTCAATTGTTTCACATGTTGTCTCAAGTCATCTACCACTAGATTCAATCGATCTGTAGCAAAGATAGAGCGCAAGACACCCATCTTATCATTGGAATCTGAAGTTAAGAACTCTTCATATTCCCCTTGTGGCAAAATAACAATTTGTCTGAATTGTTCCGCTGTAATACCTAGTACTTCTTGTATTTTTTTATTATATGAAGTCATACGGCTATTCTCGACAACGATGTCTTGCCATAAACCCTGCTGTAACCATTGGAATTCACATTGATCTGAGTCACCATGATAATTGAATTCTCGCTTCACGCGATACACTTTGCTTTTGTATTCAAATTCGAGTTCAACTGACGTTTTTGTTTTATTGTCAGCCATTTGATTACGCAAATCGATGCGATCATGGATTCGTCCTTTCCCATTTCCTTGTCCGAAGAGCGCATACGTAATCGCATCATACAGCGTAGATTTACCTGCACCGGTTGGACCGGAAATGACGAATAAATGATGTGTGTTCAAGTCAGCAAACGAGATCGACGTGGAATGTAAATAAGAACCAAATGCCGTGAATGAGAGTTTTAATGGTCTCATACGAGATTCCCTCCTTGCTTTGTCACCTTTTGCCACGATTGTTCAAATAGGTGCAATTGTTCTAGAGAGATCTCTTTGGCTGTATGGTGTTGAAAGAAATCTTTCAAATGATCGATCTCACTTTTCTCAGCATGCCCATCTAGCTTGTCTATTAAGTCCATCGTTTCCATCGCATCGAAATAACGCCCGATTTCCAAAGCATTAGGAAAAACAGTTTTGACCCGTTGATACAAGTGGGGAGTAATCACGTCGGTATCGACTCGCACAAATACATAATCCTGGGAATATAACTCGTGATGCACATCTTCAGGCTTTAACTTGACTTCACGAACATCGTTTTTCAACATCAATGGTTTTTTGTCAACAGTGACTTGTCCTTGGTCATCTAGATTTACAACTGTGTAACTTTTGGCTTGCATCGCTTCAGATCGCGAATATTTATAGATCGATCCTGCATAGCGAATACGCTCAGCTTGAACGGAATGTGCGCCATGCAAGTGACCCAGTGCCACGTAGTGGAATGGCAAGAAATGATGGGCATAGATATATTCTGTTCCTCCCACAGTGATGAGACGTTCTCCTTCTCTTTCTTGTGCATATTGTTGTTGTACGTGAGGCGTATGTGCCAAGTGATGACTGGTTTTCATGATAAAGCCATGCGCGACGATCACATGACGAGCTTGTGGATTCTTGATTATATTAATCTTCGAAGTCACAGCTGCCATCGCTTGATTGTAATCCTTGATCGATTCAGGATCGAAGGCCGGATCGGTTTGTGTGAAATAAGATCTTATGGCAACTGGCGTCATGAATGGAAGCATGAAGAATTGTACAGTACCGAATTCATCTTGTATCTCAATCGGTTGGAACATTTGTTCAACTTGAGTCATCATGAATAGTCCGCTTCGGCGCATGAAAGCACTGCCGAAATTCAAAAACTCAGCACCATCGTGATTGCCACTAATCGCCAAGATGGGTACACCTGCTTCATGAATGATGACATTGAAATACGCGTCAAGTAATTCAATCGCTTCTGCTGATGGTCGCGGATGATCGAATAAATCTCCAGCTATAATGAGCGCTGCAGGTTTGTCTAGACGCACTGCTTCGACTATCTGATCGAGCACATATCTCTGCTGATCAAGCAACGACTCTTGATTGAGTGACTTGCCGATATGCCAATCGGCTGTATGAATGAATTTCATCAGATCCCCCATAAGAATAGTCTCGGATACTTACCTACCGATGAATCGACATAAGTGATCTCGATTTCATTTCTTTTGTTATTCGGGTAAGTTATTTAATTATACCACTGATCTCATAATTTCATATTCTGATCACGTGTGATCTATGTTGTGGAAGTTTCTACAACCCGTCCTACTCATCATTCAACGATCTATGTATTCCGTGCTCAAAAATGTCATGATCATCACGCTTATTCTCCGAAAAACATATTCACATCTACATCATACAGCTGAGCAAGCAGGTAAAATTCATGGGCATACCACCTCACGAGATTTGTTTCTTTTCGTCGATATTGTTGAGTAGATATTCCTAAATAGCTAGCAACTTCCTTTTGTTTTATTCGATGTCGAATCCGTATGGTCTTAGGTGTCCAACCGTTTGGGGTCATGATTTCACTACCTTTTCTTTGTGTCTAAATTAAGATTCTATAAAGTTACCATAATTATTTCTTTATTACAATCGTCATAAAAATAAGAAAAATACACTTTTATACAAAAAAAGTGTCGCAATTAGATTTCGACTTCGATATAATGGATGAAGCTAATCTATCCGAGGGGGAACTTAGTTTGGAACACTTATTCGAAGAGCTCTACTTGCGAATCGGGGAACACATCCAGCGCATCAGGAAAAGCAAGAAACTCAGTGCCGAAGCGCTTGGAAACCGTATCGGTGTCACCAAGAAAACCATAAGACGATATGAACTTGGTGAAATTAAAATCAGTGTAGAGCGTATTAAACAAATCGCAGATGTATTGGACATCGAAGTGAGCTCGCTATATCCTCAACCCGAAAACACCCTACATATTGAGCAGCTTGTTGAGCTCGAACTGATGTACAAAGGAAAGCCGCTATCAAGAGATAAGAAGCTACAGATCGTCGATATGCTAGCGAGGATTCTCGATTTCTCACAATGACCGAATGATGTGTTTGCACGATAGCACATTATGCGTCTAATGATTCAGACACCTTCTCACATCGATCCCATCTCCATAACCTTTGCGCCTCTCATCCACGATCTCTTAAGTCAATCTCGATAACATTTGACTCGTCTATTAGGTGCCTACATAAAACACTCTACATATCGCATAGAGAATCCTATCCGACATGTAGAGTGTTATTTTTTCTGGTTCGTATTCTTCTAGCACCATCTGCTTGATAGCGAATCAGACCTGATGTGGTTCACAGATCCAGTGGAGGTCTACACTAGGATACAGTCATAGCTTCTTTCACGAGTTTATTCGTTAATTTCCCTAATTTCTCGATTTCGATCGTCACCACATCGCCATCTTTCAGATACACTTGTTTCTCCGCAGGCAATCCCAGTACGACACCTTCTGGAGTCCCTGTCAAGATAATGTCGCCTGGTACTAGCGTGAAGTGTTGCGAGATATAGCTGACGATTTCATCGCAAGGGAATATCATATCTGCTGTATTAGAGTTCTGACGTACTTCTCCATTAACAGTACAAGAGACATGTAGATTGTTCGGGTTACCGACTTCATCAGCTGTTACGAGATATGGCCCGAGTGGTGAGAAGCCGTCACACGTTTTGCCGAGCAACCATTGTTGCGTGCGCATTTGTAAGTCTCTTGCTGAGAGATCATTGACATTGCAATAACCAAACACATGATCTAGGGCGTTTTCGCGTGATACATACTTCGCCTTTTTGCCAATGACAATGACGAGCTCCGCTTCATAGTCGACTTTTACAGAAGCACGCGGAAGCTCAACATCATGGCCATGCCCAGTTAACGTGTTATTGAATTTGTTAAATAAGATCGGGTATTGCGGAATCGCTGAATTCGTTTCCTCTGCATGCTTCCTGTAATTCAGTCCTATGCAAATAATCTTGTTCGGATGCGTTACACAAGGACCATATGTAAGTTGTGATTCGTCTAAGAGGTAGCTTGCTAACGTCGCCTCATCGGCATGCAATGCTTTCTCAGTGAAGGATTGTAAGGCGTCAACTGCAGACTTCCCGCCTTCAATCACTTGATGCACATCCGTTGCTATCCCGTCTGTTGGGAACACGTTCAGTGCTTCACTGATGTCCACGATACCTCGATCCGTTTTGACTCCTAAGCGATTCTTCTCGTTCACGATAAACGTTACTATTTTCATAATTTTCCCACCTATTCTTCATTAGAATTTGGTTTGAGCTCTAATTACTTACTATATTATCATTATGACATCCGTATGTGGATCTGTGCTAGACTAGCTTCACACGATTATGCATTTTTGCCAAAAACGACACCACCATCGATATATAGGGGTGAACCCATCATGAACTGAGAATCATCTGATGCAAGGAATAGTGCAGCTTTCGCTACATCTTCAGGGCGTCCTAAGTCCCCACTCAGCTGTCTGGTCTTCAATGCTGCAATCGCTTGCTCAGGATCATCATAGGATTTCTTCAAATAATCTTCAACAAAAGGTGTGAGTATCGTGCCCGGGAGAAGTGCATTCACACGAATATGGTAAGCTGCATAATCCACTTGCATCGACTTCGTAAGCGCAAGCACTGCTCCTTTGCTTGCAGCATAAGCAGCTCTGCGTGCTAATCCGATCTCAGCAATACACGAGGACATATTAATAATGCTACCTGAGCGTCGTTGCATCATATGCGGAACCACATATTTGCTTGGAATGAATACCCCTTTCACATTAATGGCCATGATGCGATCCCATTGTTCGGGATCTATTTCATGCAAAGCACCGACTCCGCTGATCCCTGCATTATTGAAGAGCACATCAATGCGCCCATATCGCGTAATGATCTCGTTGACCATCGCTTCTACGCTTGCAGGTTGTGTGACATCCGCTTGTATGAATATCGCTTGGCCTCCTGCTTGTTCGATGCCTTGTACAGTTTCCAATCCCTTCGTTGCATCAAGATCGTTGACGATCACGACAGCACCTTCTCTAGCAAATAACTCCGCCGTACTTCTGCCGATGCCTGACCCCGAACCCGTAATTAATATTACTTTGCCATGTAATCTCATCATCACTCATCCTTCACTAGAATAATCAGTGCTATGCCCTAAGCTGAATCAAGCTAGAATAGACAACTTACTGGCCAAACGCTTCATTTCTTCAATCACTTGCAGATGCTTAGCTTCCCAATGATGCACGGGCATCGAACAGCTTACTGCAGCAACGATAATCCCGCTTCGTTTGCGAACAGGAACGCCTACACATTGGAACCCGATAACGCATTCTTGGAGATCAGTTGCATAGCCCTGCAGCAATACATCGGCTAGCACCTCAATCAGCCTCTCTCGATTCCTAATCGTTTGCGATGTTAATCCAAGCAACACTTCATCTTGATAGAGCTTGACGACTTGCTCTGGATCAAGCTCAGACAGGAGTGCTTTACCCAAAGCAGTTGCATGTGCAGGGAATTTCATTCCAGGCTCTGAGACGAGCTTAACTGGCGAATCAGCTTCTTCTTTCGCTAGATATAGCACTTCATTGCCTTCGAGCTTACCTAACTGAATCGATTCGTTCAGAAGTTGCTTCATGCTCACTGCTTCGCGATGAAACAACGAAATTAAGTCAAACTGGCGAAAGAAAGCTCCTCCAAACACCGCAAATGCTGAGCCTAGCCGGTAAGTATCCCCGAGTTCACGCTCGACCCAATTCATCTCTTCCATCGTCTTCAACAATGAAAACATCGAACTCTTATGGATTGCCAAGCGATGGGATATATCGATCAACTTGAGTTGATTGGGGTAGGTAGAGATCAACTTCAGAATTTCATCTGACTTACGTAGTGAGGGTACTTCATATTTACGTGACATGCATAAGCTCCACTCAATGGTTTAGTATAGTAAACTAGGTTTTCATTTCATATATTTATCATATCACTTGACGATGCCTATGGTCAATCTGGTGAAGTGAACTATGTATTCTCCTCACTAACATTTGCCTTCGTGTTCAGCTTATCTTACAATAGGAATAACACTAGAAATTGGTAGCTTTTCCATAAAAAATGAGGAGGATTTGTCATGAATAGCAACAAGTCTAGTATTGATTTATCTCATATACAGAATTTTATTCGTTTACTTCGTGAAGCGAATCCACCTGTCATGTTATTAAGTATTGCGCTAACCTTAAGTATCCTGCAGACTTTGGCAGGGCTTGTTGTTCCTTTGTTAACGAAGGACTTAGTTGACCATCTCGACATCGCTTCGATAGACTCTCGCATCATTCTCTTGCTGATTGGCGCTTTCATTGTGCAAGCGATATCTGCAGGGATTTCACAATATGTATTAGGCTACTCCGGTCAACAAGTCGTAGCAACCATTCGTACTCGTCTGTGGAATAAAGTATTGTCTTTACCCATTCCTTATTTCGATCAAAATCGTTCAGGAGATACCATTAGTCGAATTACCAATGATACCAATTTAGTGTTAGCACTTGTCAAAGATCATTTGATTGCTTTTCTATCGAATATCGTTGCTATTCTAGGAGCAGTTACGATCTTGTTCTATCTCGATTGGATGATGACGATGATTATTATCACAGCTGTGCCTGTTGCTTTCCTGATATTAATCCCACTTGGCCGACAAATGTACAAAATCTCAAAAAGCCAGCAACAGGAAATGGCTAATCTGACTTCAGTACTCACCCAAATTATTAGTGAAATTCGACTCGTCAAAGCATATAGCACTGAACCGTATGAAGCACAACAAGGCCAAGAACGGATCCAAGGACTCTTTCGCTTTGGAATTAAAGAAAGTGCGATTCAAGCGATTGTCAGTCCTTTTTTTGGACTAGTCATTATGGCTATCTTAGTCGTTATTATTGGTTATGGTGGTATTCGTGTATCCTCGGGGTTATTAAGTGCAGGGGAACTGATTGCTTTCATATTGCTATTATTTCAAATCGTCATTCCTTTTGCGCAATTCGCATCTTTCTATACACAACTGCAACGCGTGCTAGGAGCTACGGATCGCATTCAATTGATTCTCTCTTTGGAAGAGGAATCCCATCAAGAAACACTTGAAGTTGAGAAAGGAAACCAATCTATCGACATCCAACATTTATACTTCGCTTATGAATCTGGAGAAACGGTCTTGCATGACGTGAATTTCACGATTCCTGCTCATATGACGACAGCGATCGTCGGGCCAAGTGGCAGTGGGAAATCTACGTTGTTTGCGCTTATGGAGCGGTTCTATGTACCCGATTCTGGACAAATCAATTACGGTGATGATCCGATAGAACAATACACCTATGCGTCTTGGCGCAAAAAAATCGGCTATGTATCTCAAGAGAGTCCGCTTCTTGCTGGAACTGTCCGAGAAAATATCTTATATGGTGTAGATCGTGAGGTATCCTTAGATCAAGTCATTGCTGCAGCGGAGATGGCTTATGCCCATAGCTTTATCGAACAATTACCTCAAGGCTATAACACAGAAGTCGGGGAACGCGGCATTATGCTATCGGGTGGACAACGTCAGCGTATTGCCATTGCACGTGCGTTATTACGTAATCCCGATATTCTCATGTTAGATGAAGCAACATCAAGCTTAGATAGCACATCAGAGTACGAAGTGCAAAAAGCCCTGCATAATCTCATGCAAGGTAGAACGACGATCGTTATCGCACATCGCTTAGCGACCGTCGTTGATTCGCATCAAATTGTCGTTTTGGAAAAAGGTCGCGTCACTGGGAAAGGTACTCATCAGCAGTTGATGCAATTCCATACGGTATATCGTGATTTGGCTCAAAAACAATTTGGCTTGAACGAATTCATTCGCGCCAAAGAATTCGAATCGTAATCAGTCCGTGAAATCATTCTTTCCCGCCATCCACAAAAAAAGTGTTCGATGATCAGAACACTTTCTGCATATCTCGTTCTTCTTTCAACATTTCTACAGCTTCCCTGAACCGCATCGAATGAATGATTTCTCGCTCTCTCAGGAATTTAAGTCCATCTTGTAAATCAACATCGTCGGTCAAATCAATCAACCATTGGTAAGTCGCACGTGCTTTCTCTTCTGCCGCAATATTTTCATAGAGGTCTGCAATTGGATCCCCTTTGGCTTGAATATACGCAGCTGACCATGGAACACCTGATGCATTTTGGTAAAACAGCGCTCGCTCATGGCTTGCATAATGGGCATCTAACCCTGCCTCTTGTATTTGCTCCACAGTAGCATCTTTGGTCAACTTATAGATCATCGTAGCAATCATTTCGAGATGAGCGAATTCTTCTGTACCAATATCCGTTAAAAGTCCGATCACTTTATGCGGGATCGTGTATCGTTGATTCAAATATCTTAACGCAGCAGCTAATTCACCGTCTGCACCTCCGTATTGTTCGCTTAACAACTTAGCCATGTGCGGATCACATTTACTTACCTTAACCGGGTATTGCAACTTCTTCTCATAGATCCACAACGCAGATTCCTCCTCTTTCTATATCTGCCAAGGCCAGGGTTCTTGATTCCATGACCACGGGTGTTTGCTATAACTCAGTCCATACGCATACAAGGGGCCGAACTCCTCTTCGAATGGTTGAATCATCGTCGAACGTTTTTGTGCAAAACGATTGTATTGTTGGATGGCGGATAAGTCATTGGAGTGCGTGTCGAGGTATAAGGTTAATTCCAATAGCACAAAATCAATTGCTTGAATGTCATACAACTGTGAATAGTAGTGAGGTGGCAAATCTTTCGTCAAGACATCATCTCCCTTCAAGCATTTGTGATTCATAGGGGCTGAATAAGGCTGGCCATAAGGTGCCTTTCCTCAATGCCTCATAGGGACTATATTGCGGAAGACATTCGGGTTGAAACGTCATATACAGCTGTGGTGGCGTCATATAAGCTTTTTGCCGAATAGGCGGGCAAGGATCGCACGGACTTACATATGGCATATATATCTTCACTTGACTATGCATATCACTCTTCCTCCTTCTCATGATCTTCAACTGAAATCAGTAATTCTTCTTTACATCACTTTTATGTATTTGGGTGCCCAATTATACCTGTTAGCTACGAAATCCTTGCATTGGAGTGAGATCAGTATGACTCCCCTCATTGACGATGTGGACACTCCTCACGAAGATGGCATGCTGACTTAAGCTACACGGCATCCATCAGATGTGTTTGGGTAGGGCATGTGGAATCGATGAAGCAGGTATTCGTCCTGCTCCATTCAGTCAGTTCAGTTCAGTTCAATACTCGAAATCCCCTTGAACGAAGAAGAAGCAGAAGCTTCTAGCGCTTCTGCTAAGAAATAACAAGATCAGATCAAATGACTGCACGTTTTTGCTTGAAATCCACATCAGGGTAATACATATGTGCGACTAACAAATTCGGACCACAGCACTGCGCTGATGGACAGTAGCAATTCACTTTGTGGAACAAAGGTTTGTGTAACCACTCTGCAAAAACCTCGTCCAATTGTTGATGGTGGATGTTCCCTAAAGCAGGTTCATTCGCGAAGTCTGTGACATACACATCACCTGTAAATAGATTCACATTCAAGCGATTCCGACCGTCTGGATCGTTGCGAATTGTTACTTGTGGTTCTCGCCAAAGTCGTTGCAATAGCGCTTGGTCATCGGGATGCGTGTGACAAGCAAAAAAAGGAAGCGTACCAAACAACATCCATAGGTTCTGATCTCGCGCATCCAACAATCGATGGATCGCAGCTCTCATTTCGTCAAGTGACAGCATGGGCATCGAAGATGCAAACGCACTGGGATACATCGGATGAACTTCATGACGAAGACATCCCATATCGACGATCAACCGATGAATCTCTGCGAGTTTCTGATGTGTACGCACATTAATCATCGATTCTGCTGAAATGAATAAGCCTCCTTGACTTAGCGATTTCGCATTCGAGATCATTTGTTCATACATTTTATTCGCGACATGTTCACTTACAGGATGTTGCGCATGAGCAAAGCCGACTTGGTAGAAATCACGAGCACTTTCATAATTAAATGAGATGTGCATGATATCTAAGTAAGGAGCCATCGCTTCATAACGAGATAGGTCTAATGTCAGATTCGAATTCAATTGCGTGTATACCCCGCGACTGCGTGCATACTTCAGAATCGGGATCATATATTCGTGAATTGATTTCTCATGGAAACTCGGTTCGCCACCTGTGATACTGATCGTCTGCAGATGTTCTACTTCATCTAATCGCTGGAGAATCTGATGTATAGGTAGCCGTGCACCTTCTGTCATCGTCAATGAATCCCCTACTGCACAATGTTCACAGCGCATGTTACATAAATTCGTCATCGTCAATTCGATCCCCGTCAATCGATGTTTACCCGCTGTTTGCAGTGACTTGATGGGATCCCATGGATCATTGTAGGGTGAACATCGCGGCATAGTGGTCATGTCTTGCTTCGGTTCCATCATTATTTCACACCTGACTTATCTGCGGATGGGTATTCTTGTTTTTTTCGAATCCATGAAGGTGCCCACCAATTCGCATTCCCTAAGAGCTTCATCATAGCAGGAACGAGCATCACTCGAATGATGGTTGCATCGATCAACACAGCAAGCCCTAAACCAAGACCTAAAGCTTTCATAATCTCTATATCCGTGAAAATAAATGAACCCACAACTGCAATCAAGATGGCTGCAGCACTTGTAATCAGACCCCCTGTTTTTTGCAAACCAAGTGCTGTACTCGCATCATTATCATGCGTCGCATCGTATTCTTCAGCAATACGAGAGATCAAGAACACTTCATAGTCCATCGAAATCCCGAAGACGATACAGAATATAATCACGGGTATCGTTGCACTGACATAGCCTATCGATGTGATGTTGAGTAATTCCGCTAAGTATCCATACTGAAACACCAATACCACAATTCCCAAACTCGCTCCCAAGCTTAACACATTCATCAATACCGCTTTCAATGGTAATAACACCGAGCGGAAAGCGAACAATAAGACCAGATACGTAATGCCCATGACAAATATCAATACTTCTGGAATTTGACCTTGTATCCGATTAATGATATCTAAGCGAAAAGCCGGACCTCCTGTGACTTGCACTTCAATCTCTGGCGGTTGCTCGATGGCTCGTAAGTTCTCGATGAGTGCGTTCACTCGGATATCCTCAGGTTCATCTTCCGTGATGACGACAATTGCAGCTGTTCTTGCTTTTGCTGCTTTGATCTGCTCGATGTTCAACCTATTCGCTGCTACTGCAAAAAACTTCGCGACTTCTGCATCTGTAAGTTGGTCTAATTGACTCACATAGCTTCGCACTTCGCGGACACCATCTACTTGCTCGATACTGCGGATGTATGAGCGAATCGCTTGAATCGAAGCTTCTTCCCAGACGTCTTGATCAGCGAAGGCACGAATTTGAATCGGATTCAATTCCCGCTTGTCATACACTTGGTTCAATAAGTCTGAGCCATATCTCGAATCATAGCTCGGAGGTAATACCTCTGCATTAGGCACATTGAGTTGCATCGTACTAATCGGAATCATCGCAGATAGTAATCCCGCTCCAATAATGATCGCAATCAATTTCGGACGCTTCATGACGCCATAAGCTACTTTCTCCCAAAATAGCGAAGGTCCATTCTGGCGAAATCTTCGAGGTAGTACGTGCAAGGAATTGATTCGTTCCCCTAGAACGCTTAACAGCGCTAAAAGTAGTGTGTTGGCAGCAATGACAGAAATCGATACCACCAATACCCCGCCTAGACATATCGAACGAAAAAAGGTGAGATCCACAAACAGCATCCCGAATAAGCCGATTAATACTGCAATTCCTGAAAAGTAAATCGATTGCCCTGCGGTTTGGCACGTCATCGCAACAGCTTCTTGACAGCTGCTTCGTCGCTTCAGCTCTTCGCGGAATCGACTGACTAAGAACAAAGCATAATCAATGCCTACAGCAAGTCCGAGCATCGTAACCATACTCGGCAAAAAATTAGACAAAGGTACATAAGGAGCAATAAAATACGTGATACCTAATGTCGTTGTTACACTGAACAGTCCAATAATCAATGGAAGTACAGCACCTACGAAAGTACCGAAAACAATCAGTAGGATGACTAAAGCAATCGGAAGCCCTATCATTTCCGCTTTGACGATATCATTTTTACTGGCTTCTTGTATGTCATACAACACCGCAGTAGGTCCACCTACATAAGCACGCATTCCCTCTGGAGAAGTGACGAGATCTCTGATTTCAGGAAAGCGTTCTATAGCTTCATCAACTTTCAGATTGATGGATACATTAACCGCTTGAATACCGAGATTCCCTGGGTTACGTGGTAAGGTCTCCACATAAAGATTGTCCACATACGGAGATTGCTTCAAAGGTTCAAGTGAATCTAATATGATCTGGATCTGTTCATCTGTAGTCAAGTCCATACGTGGCGCTTCATAGACAATATTTATCATGGATTCAGGCAAGTCTAGCTCTTGAAGAAGTGCCGTTTGTCCGATTTCCGCATCACTGCCTTTGGGTGTAAAACCATTGTCTTTCAACATACTTGGTGTTCGTGGAGCCACCCATGCAAAACCGATCAAAATAACGAGCCATATCGCTAATATGATATATCTATAGCGATACATCATAAAGCCCCATTTCCAAAAAATACCTTTGTGTGTGGTTTCTCTCATATCTCTACTCCCTTATATCTACCTTCATTAATTTCATTATACCCAGAGATATATAGCAAATGCGATTGCAAGTGCAAATCGATAATACGCAAAATATGTCAACTTCACTTTTTGGACAAATCGGATAAACGATACCACAGCTACGAATGCAACTAGAAATGAAACGACAAAACCAACAACAAAAAAACTAATGTCGTCTGCAGTAAAGTCTTTGTAGCTCTTCAATAACGAATAAGCTGTAGCTGCAAACATAATAGGAATCGCCATGATAAAGGTAAAGTCTGCAGATGCACCTCGATTCACACCAGATAACATCCCACCAGCGATTGTAGAACCCGAGCGGGAGAATCCAGGCCATAACGATACGATTTGCCAAAGCCCGATAAACAACGCTTGCTTATACGTAATTTCGTCTAAATCCTTAGCTCGTGCTGGTTCTTTCACTTGTTCTGCGACAATCAATAGAATACCGCCAACGATCAATCCAATCAACACGGTTTCTGGCAAGAATAATAAATCAATCCAATCCCTAAATATAAAAGCTAATGCCATAGCAGGCGTAATGCCGATGAGGATATGCAAGAGGTTCAATCTCTTCACTTGCTTCACTTCAGGTGTTCGTGTGAATATTCCAAATAACGAGAGGATTCTTTTCCAGTAAATCAATACAACAGCTAAAATCGCACCTAGCTGAATAACAATAATGAACGTGTTCATCATCGGATCTGATTCATCGATGTTTAGTAATTTTTCTGTGAGAATCATATGTCCTGTTGAAGACACAGGTAAGAATTCTGTAAGTCCCTCTACAATACCTATAATAATAGCAACCCAAATGTCGTACATGATCTACTCCTTCATTATCTTTGATGTTATTGTGAGAACCAGTTTTGCATGAGCTGACTATGGTGCAATGCAGTTGCATCGCATAATTGAGTACACAGGACGTCTCTGAGAAATTCAGGAAGTCGATACGTAATTTCCGTGCCTTGACTTAAAGATAGATATCCGACGCCAAATGTAAACATATCAATCGTGCCCACAAGATACTCTCGCTCGAGCTCAAGTGGCTCATGATTCACATATACAGCAGTGATTTGTTTCATGGGAGGTAATTTGCGATCATAGTGAATGCGTACACCATCTACATGAAGCATTCCTAGTACTTCGCCACGGAAACCAAAGCCGCGAATTGGCTTCCCTGTATATTCGCTTTGTAATGATTCTTCAAATGCCTGTAATAAATGTACCCCGCGAAGCTTGATGCTGCAGGGATTGATGGGTCCTGGGCAAATCTCGAGCAATATCGCACGAGTTACTCGTCCTTGTTTCAATCCATGTAACAGTTGACCACTATTGACTAGTCCGATTTCAGCATTCGTCCAAGTTCGCAATCCCGAAGCAAGTAAATTCCCTAATCGAGACTCGCTGTACCAATCTACATCTAATGGTTCTTGTAAATGTGTAACTTCCTGATCTAACACTTGGTTACTCCATGCGCGGTGACGTGCAATCAGAACTTCGATATCTCGATCATTGGGCAGATGACTCACTTCGTCTGCACGCGCGACAATTTCACGAATCTGATTGGCCTGTCGATCAAAGGTGACTGTAACATGTCCTACGTGTTGTCCGAGTTTACCTGCTGCGCAAATCGACGTCGAACCAATCACGAGAGGTTGCTCGAGTAAGTGATGCGTGTGACCCCCCAATATGATATCTATGCCTTGGATCTCGTTCGCAATGCGTTGATCCATCCCTAGACCGAGGTGCGACATGACGATAAGTACATCTACTTGCTCACGCAACACATCTACATAGTGTGATATCGCTAGAATCGGATCTATCGCTTGCCAACCTAGCAGTTCATAATACACGGTATAAGCTGCTGTTACACCAATTAAACCAATCCGCAAGTTGGATTTATGTACAATTACATACGGGTTCATCCATAGGGAAGGTTGCATCGTCGACGTTTCAATGAGATTACTTGCTATCACTTGGAATTTGGCATGGTCACGGAATGTGCGTTCTAAGACTTCAGGTGTGAACGTTAACCCTTCGTTATTACCTAATACCATGAATTCATACCCGGATTCATTCAGAATCTCAATGTTTACCTGTCCTAATGTGCCTTCCGTTTCTAGCCGCATGCGATCCATATGATCCCCTATATCTAGAATAAGCACATGGTCTGCATCAACGACTTGTTTGATGGCATCGATATACGATTTAATTTTGGGCATTTGTTCAAACTGGCTGTGAATGTCGTTCGTGTGTAAGATGGTAAGCCTTTCGAGACCGTCTGGCATAGTCGCTCCTTCCTGAACTCATCACCACAGGGTTGCTGAATTTTCCTAACTACTTCCTTTTCTGAGAGTCTTGCATGAGTTGTTCAATCGAAATCGCGTTTTTGAAGCCATATGTGGCTTCATGTCCTAAGTCAGGTGCATCAAGAAACCACATCTTCACTACACTTTTTACATGTAAACATTCACTGCTTCCATGTGGTACATACAACCTTAATGGATAACCCTTAATCAAATCTTTGCCTTCTTGTGCATACAAGAAGACCGCTTCGTCAAGTTGTGACCATGGAATCGTGGCTTGGAATTCATCTATCGCTTCTACTTGTAGATGCGTAGGATCATGCGCAGTGCGACCTTGTTTTGTAGCTATCCAATGACCATACCAAGCTTTCAATTCAAATGCATTTCCTTCTACTGTAGGAACCCTCTCGTTCATAGGTACATGTATAGGTGCAGCTTGAATCAGGGTTCGAAATGCAACCGCTTCATGTCCATATCGAAAATCATATAGGTCTATTTCCATAGCTCACCGTTCACTTTCAATAGTCTTTTGCGAATTTCACTTGATCATTATACCATTTCATCCCTTACATATGATATGATTTACTTCAAAACATCCTTTCACAAATGGAGATTTCCCTATGAATTTGCACATCCGTCTCTTCGCAGGACTCGTGGATGCACTTCAAATGACTACGCTAATGATATCCACAGAGCAAGACACCATCACCGTTCGAGAAATCAAAACCCATCTCATCGAAAAGTACCCTCATGCCATCAATATCATTGAATCTAGCTTCTTCGCTGTCAATCAAGCTTATGCACATCATGATGTCGTGATACGCGATCACGATGAAGTTGCCTTGATTCCGCCTGTATCTGGTGGTCAGTCGCAAGCGATTACACAAGACGAGCTGACACATCCTCCTAGCTATGAAATCACTTATGGAACGATCGATGTCGAGCACGTGACGAACAAAGTGATGCAACCTTCTCATGGCGCTACCTTGACATTCATCGGGTCAACTCGCGAATTCACGCAAGCTCAGCGTACAGTTCTGCTAGAGTATGAAGCTTACGTGCCGATGGCTCTTAAAATGATGGCACAAATCGGTCAAGAAATCACCGATCGATGGCCGAATACATGCTGTGCGATGACGCATCGTCTAGGTAAAGTAGACATCACAGAAATAAGCGTAGTGATTGCCGTCTCTTCACCACATCGCGAACAATGTTACCTCGCAAGCCGCTATGCGATAGACCGACTCAAACAAGTGGTGCCGATATGGAAGAAAGAACACTGGGAAGATGGTTCAACGTGGAAGGGTCACCAACAAGGTCCTTGGAACCCACTGATCTCTCTCGAATATGGGGAATAGTGAGCGTGAGTCAATCATAATGAATCTAGATAAAGATGAATTCCTTACAAGCACATTCCAGTCAGACACTAATCAGTCATCAGATACTGATCAGCCGTCGGGCATTGTTCAGCAGTCGAACACTGACGAGCCGTCGGGCATTGATCAGCTGTCCATGACTAGCCGATATGCGAAGCAAATCCGCTTTGCACCGATCGGTGAATCAGGTCAACAACGATTACATCAAGCGCGTGTAGTCATTGTCGGACTCGGTGCACTGGGTTGTGTGATAGCTAACCATCTCGCACGTGCTGGCGTCGGATACCTACGCCTCATTGATCGGGACTACATTGAATTCAGTAACCTTCAGCGCCAAATGCTGTACGATGAACAAGATGTCGTCGATCAATTACCCAAAGCCATCGCAGCGACGAATCGATTGCGACGCATCAATGCCGACATTACGATTGAACCTCATGTCACTGATTTGAATGCGAGCAATGCAGAACAATTGCTGCACGATGTCGATGTAATCTTGGATGGTACCGATAATTTCTCAGTTCGTTATCTCATTAACGACTTCGCGATCAAAGCAAATATCCCATGGATCTATGGGGGTGCAGTTGCTTCAAGAGGAGTAAGCTTCACCATTATTCCTCAAGAGACGCCTTGTTTGCGTTGCTTATTCCCTTCGTCTCCTCTACAAGGAAGCGTCGATACGTGCGATACCGCTGGAGTGATAGGAGGTATTGTGCACTGGGTAGCTTCCCACCAAGCGACAGAAGCAACGAAGTTGCTTATCGGTGCAGTCGACCAATTGAATCATACTTTCATGCAGTGGGACTTGTGGTATAACCAACATGTGTCCGTTGACATCACGCACGCACGTGTAGCTGAGTGTATCGCTTGTGTGCAACATCGCTACGAATACTTAACTGAAAGCACGCAAGATATGTGGATGGACACTCTTTGTGGACGGAATGCTGTGCAGATGTTTCCGAAGCACGCTTCTAGGCTTACACTTGATCAATGGGAGCAGCGCTTGCAAGCAACAGGCCCCGTACATCGAAATGCCTTCTTATTAAAATTACATATCGATTCTACCTTGACGATGGTTATTTTTGCTGACGGTCGTGTTATTGTTCAAGGAACTGAAGATATCGCCTTGTGCAAAAGCCTATACAGTCGTTATATCGGGATGTGATTCACCGATATCACGATGTGAAGTCCGATATCAAGGAAAAAGTCTACCCCGAAGGATAGACTTCAATCGCTATTGTGCTACTCGTTTGCCGAACATGAAACTGTTTTTCCAATAGGGCTTGTTAATATTCGTGATTTGCACGCCATCTTTGGGTCTATTGACGGAATGAATCATATTATTGCCTCCCATATATATCCCTACATGGCCCACCACTTTATTGCTTTTGAACCGACCGGGTACATAGAAGAACAATAAATCCCCTTTTCGCAAACTTTTGCGACTGACGACTTTACCTCGATTCGCTTGCTCACGTGCCATACGAGGTAGCGTTACTCCTGATTTCCGATATACGTGCTGGGTATACGTTGAACAATCAAACCGTTTGGACAACTCATATGAATCAGCACCAAACTGATATTTGACTCCTTCGTATTTTCTTGCTTCTCGAATGAGCCTATCGATGTTAATTTTCTTCAACACAGGTGTCGCTGCATCACTGAAATCTTGATCAGTTGGTGCGTTATTTGTGAATTGCGTGGAAACCTCTGTATCCGTGCTTTCGCGTGAAGGGTCACTGGGATCGTCCGCGAAATCTGCGTCGCCGTTTAATTGCTCATTCCCTGGGTCATCTTCATTAGTGATGGTCAAACCCGGATTGGCATGAATCCTCACTTCTTGTTCAGTAATATCAAAAAACATATCTTCTTGGAATAAATCCCTCAAAGCGTTAACAGGAATATATAATTCATTATCTTTGGATGCGAAGGGTTGTTCGATTTGTATTTCTTCCCCATGACGAAATGCTTTACGGGTATCCATGAAGAGTTCATACGATACATCTGTTTCACCTAACTGGAGTTTGCGATTCGCTTCGTCCCATTGCATTTGATACTCTAAGGTATGTGCCAAATCTTTTGCTTTGATATATGATACTTGGTTGATCGAAGTGATGGGTAAGATGGCATCTTCGCTCTTGCCCATGACTTCATTCGGTTTAAGTGCTAGGCCATGCAACATCCCGTTGGGTTGACTTGCACTGGATTGCCCGTCTTTTTGCTGATCATTTCCTTGGTCTTGAGATTTACTTTGCGATTCGCCTTCACGTTGACCACCTGACTGAGCGTCCCCTTTGTCTTGTGATTGGTCTTGTGATTGATTTTCGCCTTGATTTTCATTTTGCTTTTGTGATTTCTCATTGTTGGGAACTTGGTCCTTGCTTTGGTCTTTCCCTTGGTTCGGCGTGCATGCTGTAAGCAATAGTGCCATGATGATCATTATCACACAAACGTTTTGTAAGCGTACCAAATGCGTTAATTTCATGTATGTCTATCCCCTCAGTAAAGAAAAATCTTGCTTTATGAGGTAGGATGGCATCGCCTTGTGTTTTTTATTCGTAGTTATGGAATTTGGTTGAGATCTACCAGATCCCTGCAATCATCCACCCGCGGCATAATCCTTACAGAACCTCTGATTTCCCACCATCAATATTGACAGCTGTCCCCGTCACATAAGACGCTGCGCCAGATACAAGAAACACGATGACATTCGCAGCTTCATCTGCATGTCCGATGCGACCTAATGGAATCTGATGTCGAGGATCTCTTGCATATTGCTCCCATGTGAGCTCTGGAGCAGTCTTTTGCCAACCGCGTTCAAGTTGCTCACTGCGGATCCCCCCAATGCAGACTGCATTTACACGGATGTGAAACTTCGCTAAATCCTTACTCATGGCTTTGGTTAGTGCGAGCCCTGCTGCACGACTCACAGAAGACGGCATCGAGGATGCTCCAGGAGCCTTTCCTCCAATCGAAGTGACATTAACGATCGCACCTTGACCAGACTGTTGCAAATAGGGAATGGCAGCTTTCGCACAATGGATCGCTCCATATAATTTGAGATCCAAATCAGCTTCCCATACTGAGGTTTCCATCTCTTCGAAGGGTTTCCCTGCAGCTGATCCTGCATTATTCACTACAATATCTAATCGTCCATAATGCTTCGCGACGCTATCTACAACACGCTGACAATCCGCTTCCACGGACACATCGCCTTGAATCGTTAGAATTCGTATTCCTGTATGTTGATAGATTTCTTCTGCCGCCATTAATAATTCCGCTTCGCGACGAGCCACAATTGCGACTTGTGCACCTTCTGCTGCGAGAAGTTTCGCTGTTGCAAACCCTATCCCTTTGCTACCTCCTGTAATGAGCGCCACTTTGCCTTGTATCTTGAGATCCATCTCTCATATCCTTCCTTTCATCTTGGTTAGATTCCATGAATGGATGATCATGGTTCTGACCAGCACTCGTTTCTATCATTATGTTAACATTACACGCCATGAATGACTAGAAATACGTGCCTCCTTCTCTGCATCTGAGGACCAGTTCGTCCCACATCCCCTGTCGAATATCACATAGCGAACCTCTGTGTGATATAGGAATTGACAGGATCACCTCCTCGCACGTGAGGTGCACTCCAGATGTTTACGCTTGATGCGTGGGCTTCTTTGTTATACAGTGCACTACTCTACCTATCATTCACCTGTTAATCAATCGCTCAATTCCCCCTTGTTTAACACACCTGTGTTCATCGGAAAACCACACCTATGGCATTGAACGATATCGCTATCACTTGCAATATCGCCAAGTTTTATTTATAATGAGAAACTATTGCAATAAATTAGTTATTATGTAATTTATTGTATTAATTACGCGAAAGAAAGAAGTTATCGAACAAGCTGTAGTGCAAACCTGCTAGAC
>CAMCVV010000008.1 GCA_945881905.1 Paenibacillus alvei | reverse complement strand
TCGTTTGGTAAAGCATTGCGCGGGAACTTGAATGACATCTGGCGGTATCGAGTCGGCGACTATCGAATTATTGCTAAAATTGAAGATGAGTTCGTCGTCATTACCATTGTTGAGATAGGACATCGTAAAGATATCTATGAATAACAAGGTGAGCTATTCTCTAATAAAGGTTTCTTCGGTGAGTGAATCCTCAGTCATGGGGATTTTTTTGTGCAATGTTAGCCCATAATGTTTGTTCATTACTTTCATGTGATTTTGCGGATTCTCGCAGAATTCAGTATGGGAAACTCGTCGATATGTTTCCGCATACGGTGCACGTGGAGTGTGTGGTTAAGCTGGGAAGACATTAAAACATAATTTTCGTGATGAATCCAACCACCAAGTATATGAATGACTTTTGGTGGCTATTTTGCTTGTAGGAACATTTCAACTCGTTTTCTTGTATTCGGTTACATGAAGTGGTAGTATAGTGTTATAAGTGATAGATACTGTTAGCAAGGGTGATATTATGAGGTTGTATGAAAGTGAAACCATTGAATTAAAGGTAATGTATACACCTGATATTAAAAAAGAAATTGTGGCATTTGCCAATACCAATGGTGGAACAATGTATATCGGTGTGCAGGATAATGGAGAAATTATAGGCCTTGATAATGCTGACTTTGTGATGCAACAGTTATCAAATGTGGTAAGGGACGGTATTCGTCCTGATGTTTCTATGTTTATAAGTATGGAGTTAATCCAGGAAAATAATAAGTTTATTGTTAAACTTACAATTCAGCAAGGAACCAAAAAACCATACTATATATCTGATAAAGGTCTTAAACCGACAGGCGTATATGTGAGAAGTGGAACGACATCTTCTCCTGCTTCAGAAGATGCTATCCGAATGATGATAAAAATGACCGATGGGGATTCTTTTGAAAGTAATCGATCGCTCTCACAAGAGTTGACTTTTACAAGTTTACATAATGAGATGCAAAAAAGAAATTTGGAATTTTCGAAGGTTCAGATGAAAAACCTAGGCATTCTATCTGCTGATGATATATATACAAATATGGGATTACTCGTTTCAGATCAGTGCAAACATTCTATTAAATTTGCTATATTCCAAGGCTCGGATAAATTGGTGTTTAAAGATCGAAAGGAATTGACAGGTTCTATATTTGACCAGCTTACTGACGCTTTTAAAACTATAGATTTCTATAATAGCACAAAAGCAACCTTTCATGAATTGCTTCGTATAGATGAAAGAGGTTACCCATTAGATGCAGTTCGTGAGGCACTGCTTAATGCGATTGTACACAGGGAGTATTCCTTTAGCGGCAGTACAATGATTAATCTTTACTCGGATCGGTTGGAGATGATTTCGTTGGGAGGGTTGGTATCTGGGTTGTCACTTGAAGCAGCAATGCTGGGTGCATCTCAATCCAGAAATGAGAAGCTTGCTGGTCTATTTTATAGAATGAAGTTAATAGAAGCATACGGCACAGGTATTAGCAAGATTATCAGTTCATATAGAGGTTTGACAATGCAACCCAAGTTTGAAAACGTAGAAGGTGCCTTTCGAGTTGTTTTACCGAATACACATGCTCAAGTGCTAGGAAAAGAACTCGAAAAGTATTTGCCTATACTCAGACTGTTTGAAAACAAAAAAGAAATATCTCGTAACGATGTTGAAGATGCGCTTGGGATTGGAACGACACATGCAATTAACACGCTTAAAGAAATGCTAGAGGAAGAACTTATTAAAAAAGTGGGTATCGGTAGGTTGACAAGGTATGTGATAAAGTAAATGGTAATCCCTTGTGGAGTTGAATGGAATCCATAATGTGGAGTTCGAAGTAGTTGCAGAAGCGGAATTATTATAGATATGGCATCGCCAAGGCATCTTGCCGGGTGTTCAAGAAAAGACAGACAATAGCTTAAGCCAGTATTGTGACATGATGAGTCGTGCAGTTGTATAGAACATCTGATGGTATTTTCTTGAGCTATTAGATAATTATAATCATTAAGATGAATATAGTAAGAGATTTGTTGCGCGTGGAAGTATTAAAAAAGTGTACTCAGATGCATGAGGATGTTGCCACAATGGGAGCGCAATTACATAAGATCAATATGCAACATTTAAAATTACCGTATATACGGGGTTGTATAGATTACCAACTTAATTAGAATATCACGAACAGAAAAAAATTGAAAAAGATTTGATTATTATTGCCAATTAAGTAACTAAAACACATTGTCATTTTAGAAGAGAAGCTAGAAAACAATTGTAATGGTTTGAGGGAATGTACCTTAGGATATAAAAAAATCAACGTAGAACATAACTGAGATTGAAAAAGAACAGTTTAAAGAAATGACGGCAACAAATAAAAAACCAATGTTTGATGAATGAAGGTTTTTCAAGACAAAAAAATATCCAGAGGTGAATGAGATGAAAAATTATGAAGTTACCGCTGCGATTCTAATTAACAACTATGAAATCTTGTGTATGCAAAGAGGAGTAAGTAAATATGATTACATTTCACACAAGTTTGAATTTCCAGGCGGAAGAATTGAAGAGGGCGAAACAAGAGAAGAATCTTTGCGGAGAGAGCTCAAGGAAGAATTGTCAATTGATGTTGAAATTGAACCGCAAGCTCATTTTCTTTCTTTAGAACATACATATCCAGACTTTATGATTACGATGCATAGCTATTTATGTTATATACCAAACAGAGAAATAATTAGAAATGAACATATTTTTGATATTTGGTTAAAAAATGAAATGTTGAATACATTAGACTGGGCGGCTGCAGACATACCCATTGTTGAAAAATTGATGGTGACTAAAATATGATAACTAGTGACCAGCTGGCAAGATCATTAAACACAGGGTTTATAGACTTTAATGAAATGTCCTTGCTTGATTACAGACCTCAATTACTATTAAATGATTCTAAAAAAGGTAAGAAGGTTCTTACAAATATTCTTCAGGAACTTAATAATTGCCATGAATTTTTCTTTTCGGTAGCATTTGTAACAAATAGTGGAGTAGCTGCGCTTATAAATGTGTTAAAGGAACTTGAAATTAAAGGTGTAAAAGGAAAAATAGTTGCATCTCAGTATCAGAATTTTACTGAACCTAAGGCTTTAGAGAGATTAATTGCTTTAAAGAACTTAGAAGTTAGAATAGTAGTCGAAAATAATTTTCATGCAAAAGGGTATATATTTAATAAAAATGATATTTATAGCCTCATTGTTGGGAGTAGCAATCTTACACAGAATGCATTAAGCTACAATATAGAATGGAATATTAAGCTCACTTCTTTACAAAATGGATCATTATTAACAGAAACCGTCTTGGAATTTAACAAAACTTTCGAGAATGCAACCGTTGTAGATAAAGATTGGATAAGCGAATATCAAAAAATTTATGATTTAAATAGAAAACACAATATTTCTAACAAAGGATATGAAGAAGATGAATTTGAAGAAGTTGATGATGGAAAGGTTGCAGAAGCTAACGTAAGCTATGTGGTTAACTATCAAGCGAACGCCAATAATAAAATTCCATTTATTCACAAAATTAAACCAAACAAAATGCAGGTAGATGCTTTGAAATCACTTGAAAAACTAAGAGAAGAAGGGTGTTCAAAAGCTCTTCTGATTTCGGCTACCGGAACCGGTAAAACCTATCTGTCTGCTTTTGATGTAATGAAAAATAAAATAAAAAAATTTCTTTTTATTGTTCATAGAGAGAATATTGCAAGTGCAGCTATGAGAAGTTTTCAAAAAGTATTTGGTCAAACGGTTAAAATGGGATTGCTAAGCGGAAATAGCAAAGCTTATGAGGCAGACTATATTTTTTGCACCATACAAACAATTTCTAAAGAGGATGTTTTAAGCAGATTTCAGCCGGATCATTTTAATTACATAGTAATTGATGAAACTCATAGAGTCGGAGCACCAACTTATCAAAAAATATTGAATCATTTTAAACCTGCCTTTCTTCTTGGGATGACTGCTACTCCTGAAAGAACTGATGGATATGATATTTTTAAGGAATTTGAGTATAACATAGCTTATGAAATTAGACTTCATAGAGCTTTAGAAGAAAGAATGTTGTGTCCTTTTCATTATTACGGCGTAACAGACATTTTAGTTGAAGAGAAATTGATAAATGAGAGGAATGCATTTCTAAAATTAACTTCTGATGAGAGAGTAGACAGAATAATTGAAAAGGTGAACTTATATGGTGCACATGATGGAGTTATAAGAGGTCTTTGTTTTTGCAATTCAAATGACGTAAGTAAAGAACTTTCTGATAAATTTAATAAGAGGGGTTTTAAAACAATTGCTCTTTCAGGGGGGAGTTCCGAATCCGAAAGAGAAGATGCCATAAAATGCTTAGAAAGTGAAAATGAGATCGAGAAGATTGACTATATTTTTACTGTTGATATTTTCAATGAAGGTGTTGACATCCCAAAGGTCAATCAAATCATAATGCTAAGACCTACACAATCCGCAATAATTTTTGTGCAGCAATTAGGAAGGGGATTGAGAAAATCTCCTGGGAAAGACTATTTAACTGTTATTGATTTTATAGGGAATTATACAAATAATTATCTTGTTCCTGTAGCACTCTATGGCGACTCTAGCTATAACAAAGATAGGATAAGGAAATTGCTTTCAACAGGGAGTAGCACAATTCCTGGAGCATCAACAATCAATTTTGATAAGATTGCAAAAGAAAGAATATTTAATTCGATTGATTCTGCAAATATGCAAATGAAAAAAGATTTAGTTAAAGACTATGACCTTCTTAGATTTACATTGGGTAGAGTTCCGATGATGATGGATTTTATAAAACATGGTTTTAGAGACCCCAAGCTTTATGCTGATTATTCCAGATCCTATTTTAATTTTATTGCAGACAGAGAAAGTTGTTATCGATCAGAGCTTAATACGAAACAAAGAAAAGTTCTAGAATTACTTACCAACGAGATTTTGAACGGAAAAAGACTGGAAGAAATCATTGTTATAAAAGAACTTATGTTATCTAAAAAATGTTCGATAAAGAAGCTTGAAGAGCTAATATATAAAAATTATAACTTAAAAATAAGCAATAAGTTATACGATTCGATAATTACAAATTTGAAATTTGCATTTGTAACAGACAAGATGGAAAATAAACTTGTGCCATTATCTCAAAAGTATGGGGTTTGTATAATAAATGAAAAAGATAATGAAATTTTTATGAATGAAGAATTTGAAAGTTATTTGACAAATAAGGTTTTTGTACTTTTTCTGAATGATATGATTGAGTATGCTCAATATACATATGATTTAGATTATGTAGAGAACAATTACAATGATGGATTTATTCTATATAAAAAATATTCAAGGAAAGATGTTTTTAGAATACTTTGTTGGGATGAGAACCCGGTTGCCCAAAATGTTGGCGGATACATTATTAGTAAAGATAAATCTAATTGCCCAATTTTTGTGAATTACCACAAAGAAGATGACATAAGTAACACAACAAAGTATGAGGATATGTTTATTAATAATTACATATTTCTATGGATGTCTAAATCAAAAAGAACTCTGGGAAGTCCTGATGTAAATACGATTCGTGAATATAAGCAGGGACTTAGAATGCCTCTTTTTATAAAAAAGCATAATGATGAGGGTGGGGAATTTTATTATATGGGAGACGTAACTCCACAAGATAATTCATTTGAACAAACTTCAATGCAAGATGATAATGGAAAGGAAGTATCTGTTGTGAAAATGATACTTACCTTAAAACATCCTGTTGAAGCAAATATGTATGAGTATTTGACCCAAAAATAAAAATTGAAAATAAACTTAAGTATTGAGAAGAAGCTAATATTGCAAAAGGTTTAATTTCCAATTTGAACCAGACTCCCTTAGATCTTTGGGATTACATAATTACTGAAAACTCAATCTTTTCGCGTTATAGTAAGACATACACCACCAATACCCGTGTGGATGTCGTTACAATACTTAGTAGATGTTAAGAATCTGATATGTTGCGCTGTTATTACTATTCAAGTTGAGGTCGTTACATCCTTGATCTATAAGGGCTTGTCTTGACTTTAATTGTTGAATAGGGACGGAATCTGATTTTTTTACAGGGTACATTCTCATGCTATGAAGATCTATAATCATATTTCCACTTTTAAGCATATCTAATCCAATTCATCCATGAATGTGGGGTATGCGCAATCATAGACATGAAAAGAATCGTATTTCCATGACCTTTACGCATGAAGTAGAGGAGAAAAGCTTTACGAAAACCCTATGGCATAAGCATTCGGAGTTACAGCACAAGAGGGTGAGTTGGATTTGAATTAGACATAATAATCTGCTTTATTGATGGTCAGAAAATAAAATCACAACCATTTTGCAGGGGTCGCAATGTCTATCAGTAGAGTAGTTGATGTTACGAACACGAATGTAATGGGGAAAGGCTGTTTGGCCGATGTAGATGCTTATATTCAATAACTGGGTTTTAGAAGATCGCTTCTAGTAACGGACAACTTATGAAGTAGTAGTGGAATTATCGAAAAAATGTTAACGATACTGGAAGCAATCGGAATCAATACGACGGTATATGACGATGCAAAATCAAATCCGTCTACGAAAAATGTGAATTCTTTCAGCACAATTGGTGTTGATGGGAGTCATTTTTTTATAGAAACAAAGAAAAACAAAACATGTCGAACATATATTCATAGCGACACAAATATTCATAGCGACACAACCGGTAATTGTCAAACAAGTTGTCGCAGATCTCTAGAATATGTATGAGTTAAGAAGTTCATATATTTTCGATTTTTGTCTGACTGATTCTTTCTGGATTTAGCCATACTTCATCATCTAGCGACCAGTCCCGACTTTCTCTAGACCATCTTTCTGGATGTATGGATTTTGCTTCCTATCTGACTTCGAGTCAATCGAATCTAAGAATTGTTTTTTTGATTCTCATTTTGCTACTATATGTAACCGACATTACACCAGAATAGCATAAACTTCATGATAATAGACTAATTAATTATATAATTAGTCTATTTTTATATATATTTATAATTCTTTATTCCATTCTGGATTTAAGTTTGATATAATACAGGTATATCCATCTTCAATGCGTTTATTATGAATCAGATGATGATAAAAGGGGTTCACCATGAAGAGTAGAAAACCTAAATGGAAATTAATAGCTCAAATATTCGTAACTTTTTTGAAAATTGGACCCGTCACTTTTGGTGGAGGGTATGCGATGATTCCGTTGATCGAGCGTGAAGTTGTTGTGAATCGAAAGTGGATCACAACAAAAGATATTGCGAATATTTTTGCTGTTTCGGAATCTATACCCGGCGCGATCGCGATCAATTCATCGACTTTTATTGGGTATCGTGTGGCAGGACCGCTCGGTGCTCTTGTTGCTTTGATTGGTGTGTTATTGCCTACCTTTTGCATTGTGATCCTCTTGAGTATATTTTTTTTACAATTTCAAGATCATCCCAAGATTGAAGCTGCATTTGTTTCCATTCGCGCGACGATTGTAGCACTAATTACTTATGCTGCTTACAAAATCGGTCGGACAGCACTCATTGATGTGACGACATTGCTATTGATTCTCATCACGGTGCTGACGATGGTTTTCTGGCACATTCATCCGATTGCTATCATCCTAGGTGGTGCGCTCGCAGGCATGGCAATTGTGTATTTGAAGCTGAGATTGGGTATGAATACGAAGTTAGACCATGAAGATGTCCCGACATATCAGACGGAAGATCAATATATCGGCGGAGGAATCTAGAATGATCTATGTAGAGCTATTCCTTACGTTTTTATTGATTGGTAGTGTTTCTTTTGGTGGCGGTTATGCGATGATTCCATTAATGCAACAAGAAGTCGTCAATCGACATGCGTGGATGACTGTGAAAGAATTTTCAGATGTCATTGCTGTTGCTGGAATGTCCCCAGGGCCTATCGGTACCAATAGTTCTATTTTTATTGGCTATGACCAAGCAGGCTTACTAGGTGCTATCATATCTACGGCAGGAATGGTTCTTCCTTCACTTATGATTATTTTGGGTTTAGGGGTAGTCTTTGCCCGTGTGCAACATCATGTTATCGTTAGATCTGTGTTTTATGGATTACGGCCAATTATTACTGGATTGATCATCTATGCCGCATATGTATTTGCGATGAATAGTGGAATGTTGACTTCGGTATTTGCCGAGAGTATGGGCTTGATCGCTATATATGTGGCTTCCTTGTGTGCACTTATTTTCTTGCACATACATCCGGTTTATGTCATCTTAGTATCAGGGTTAATCGGAATTGCGGTATACTCATAAGTAGACACGAATTCAATTGCACATGGGATTCATCTCGTATATGGGATTCAGCACGATCACGGGATGGAATGGCGTATCCGCAAGAGTTCAGATCAACATCGGGAGGTAGAACAAGATGGAATCACCTAAGCCTTGTTGTGCAATAGGCCGTGAGACGGTGAATGAACCAACAGCACCAGTACCCTTGCAACATAAGCATGCACATATAACAATCGATCGACGTCTTGAGATCATTCAGACCATGTCAAAGATCCCCGAAGGAACGTTCTACATGGGGACAGATTCCAAAGAAGGGTTCGCGAGTGATGGCGAAGGTCCATCTCGATTAGTAGCGATGAATGCATTCAATATATCACCTTATGCAGTGACGAATGAACAATATGCCGAATTTATTGCAGAAACAGGGTATGTGACTGAAGCAGAGCGGTTCGGATGGTCGTATGTGTTTCATTTGCTCGTCTCCAAAGAAGTTCAATCCAAGGTTTCGAATGTACCGCAACAAACACCGTGGTGGTTTGTAGTAGATGGTGCTTATTGGGCACAACCAGAAGGAGACGACTCTACGATTGCTGATCGTATGGATCATCCTGTCGTTCATGTGTCATGGCATGATGCGATGGCGTTTTGCCAATGGGCGGGCATGCGACTACCTACTGAAGCAGAGTGGGAATATGCTGCGCGAGGTGGATTGGAACGACGCACATATCCATGGGGAGATTTGTTAAAGCAAGACGGGATACACCAATGTAATATTTGGCAAGGTAAATTCCCAGATAAGAATCAGGGTCGTGATGGATATATGGGTACTGCTCCTGTGCACACGTATCAACCGAATGGTTATGGGATTTACAATATGTCAGGTAACGTGTGGGAATGGTGTGCAGATGGGTTTACTTCTGAATATCATCAGGTTACCGCTTCAGCGAATCCGCTCTTTAATCAGCTAACAGCAAGACGATCCATGCGCGGAGGTTCGTATCTATGTCATCAATCTTATTGCAATCGCTACCGTGTAGCTGCACGTAGCTCGAATACTCCTGAGAGTTCCACCGGGAACTGTGGGTTTCGCTTTGTAGCGGATGTTTAACGTGTGGTGTGGGTATCAACTTAGATCAGATTAGATATTCTCATATACATGGTTATCACTCAGACGGTTCATTCAAAAAGTTCAAAATTTATACAAATAAGCATGATATATTGGGACAAAAACTTATATATAACAGAATATATTATCATAAATTTGATTATCGGTCGTGCTTTGTTGATTGAGGACGAGGATGAACGGCAATTAGCTTCACTCATCGTTGCACAGAAAGACAAGAATACTTTGGCCGTGCGCCTTGGCAAAAGAAACACGATGATCTTCATGAGCGTGATGTTCACGATATCGATGATGATTCCAGCCGTATTGCTTGTGTTTGAACATTACCGAGAGAAGATGAAGGAGAAGCTACAAGTTTGGCAGTCTGTCTATGAATCTTCGTAAATACAAAAAAAAGCACGATGGGCACTGTAACCTACAGCTTCCATCGTGCTTTGTTGTATTCATTAGATGAGGCCAAACCGCATTCGCATCCATGATGCTAACGTGTATTGACGCTACTTGGCTTCTTTGCTCATGACTTTCACAGCTGAGAGCGCAACTAAAGCAAATCCGACTTTGTTAATCAAGTCAGCATAGGTGTATACTAATTCACGGACAAGACTGAAATCGTCTCCAGCGATCATCGCTACGAGATAGCCAATTGGATAGATCGCCCAACCGAAAACAACAAAGTATCTCATCGTTGTGAAGGCTTTCTTAATCGCAGGTGACTTCCCTTCAGCAGCTTTCGATAATGTTGTGAACAAGATGTATATAATAACTAACCAAGCCACGCAAGATAAGATGAACATCGTCAACCCATAGCTGGTGTATCCATTATCATTCAAATCCACTTCACCCAAATACCCCAAAACAATCATCGCTACATCTGCGATAACGAGTCGTGTGATTAAACTTGAACTGTTCTTGATGCCAAGTAAATTCGGGAATTTGATCAATAACAATGGTGTAGTAAGGATCCAATCTATGTATCGCAGTTGTGTAGGAAACTCGCTTACTCCATCGAGAACTTCAATTCTCATATAGTAGTAATTAATAGCTGCGATGAACGTAATCAATGCACCAAGTGTTGCTGTTGAACGATGTTCTGGCTTTAAATCTCCTCTTTCTAATAGGAAATAAAGAGTTGCTGCAGCCATACCGACAAACGCTACTAAAAACGAATACTGGACAATCAATTCCATTGTACACCTCCGATTATTTTATAAAGCGCTTACTATAATATCATATGATTCAAAGATAAGTACGTCAACCAATTAACGCACAAAAACAAAGCATCAAATTTAATGACTTACTTATATGATATATTATTACTTATTTGACATATAATATATTTTATTTACATTTATCTTGATTTATTTATAGTTTATCTTATTTTATTTATTCTTTAAGTTGAATCCATAATAATTTGCATACCATTCGTGAACGCGACCAATCATTGTCCTGCACAAGGTTCACATTGACGAGCGATTGTGGTTTCATTATGATAAATGATAGATCATTGAATTGACGAGGAGGAATTGCATTGAAACATTCTGCAGCATTTGAAGCGGATTACCAAGGGGAACAAGCCATTTGGCTGCAATTTGGCTCCTATGAAGCTGTCGTGTTGCCAGAGATTGGAGCGAATTTAATTGCTTTTCGAGATCGGGATAAAGGATATCGTTTTCTACATGAACCTGAATTAGCAGAGATGGAATCGTTCAAGCACAGAGCATTTATTCATGGCATCCCGGTATTGTTTCCGCCCAATCGTTATGAAGACGGGAAATTCCCTTGGAACGACCAAACCTATCAGTTCCCGGTTAATGAACCACAGACAGGAAATCACTTGCATGGCTTCCTTTATGACCAACCTTGGGACGTGGAACACTTTGATTCACATGCTTTTGAAAGTTCGGTGTCACTTGTATTTCGAGCTACACAAGCACACTCGATCTATACATACTTTCCTCATGAATTTACGATTAAGTTGACTTATCGGCTTAGTGATTCGGGTTTGCAGCAGCAAGTCAGTGTTCAGAATCATGGTCATGCACCGATGCCTTGTTTACTAGCTTTCCACACAGCGATCAACGCGCCATTCGCAAAAGGAAGTACTTCTGAAGATTACCGTGTCCGCTATACGTTGGGTGAGCGATGGGAATTGAATGAACGTATGTTACCGACAGGTAAATACCAAGAGATGAATCACGATGAAGCACGTCTCAAGCAACGAGTTGGGGTATCACCATATTTTGAAAAGATGGATCATCATTATACGGCTCGACCAGAGAATGGTAGGAACCGTATGGAGTTGACTGATGATAAGGAACACGTCACATTGATTTATGATGTAGGGACTTCGTATAAGCAATGGATGATTTGGAACAACGATTGTCAATCTGGATTTTTCTGTGCTGAGCCCCAAATGAATCTTGTGAATGCACCGAATGTGCATATGGATCCTAATGAAATCGGATTAATTTCATTACACCAACACGAAATTTGGGAAGAAACGAGCCGGATCTATTGTATCCCTGCAGTGAACAGAGTATAGACAAGAAGAAATTATGATGATACTATGATGCCAACGCTAATTGAATATTTTTGAGAAATAAGGTGCTGAACATTCAGCTTAATAGGGAAGTTCGGTGTAAAACCGACACGGTCCCGCCACTGTAATAGAGTAGCTAATCGTACATAGGTCACTGCAGAAGTGTGAGAACTTTTGTGGGAAGACGACGATACAAGCGACGACTCTTAGTCAGGAGACCTGCCTTATTTCCAATACTTTGACCTACGAGGAATAGGGGCAAACGTGAGTACAGTTCGATGCAAATTGCATGCATTTGTATCTTTCTGTGTCTTTCAGTTTTACTTGCCAAGCATTCCTCACACGGGAATGCTTTTTTTGATGAACATGAAGTTCAGCACTATTTCTAGTTCAAAGACGTTGAAAGTCATTAGCTAACGTCGATGAAGGAGAGTAATCCCAATGATGAGAAGATTTAAGATTGTATCGATACTAGTAGTATTTGGTATGATGCTCCTGTTTGTTGGAGCTATCATAGGCCATGATCAAAAAGCAGATGCCTTACTCAATCGTCAGATCACACAAGCTGGCGCATATTTACAAAGCAATGAGCTTACCGATTGGTCAGTATTTGCTTTATCGCGAGCTGGTATGCTGGTATCCGGGAATAGCTACCTCAAAGAAATCGAGTCCTATGTAACCAAAAGTAAAGGGAAATGGAATAACCCCGCAGATATTGAACGTTTGATTATTGTCTTACATACTTTGGGTCACAATCCTACTCGCATCGCAGGGTATAATTTAATGGATATCTTGAGCAAAGATTCGCAAGTACCTGCAAAAGGAAACATGTCTGTGATTTTTGGTTTAATTGCTTTAGATAGCGGGAGAAGCCCACTACTGCCGCATGAAAGTAAGATGCGTGACGTATTATTGCAAACACTTCTAGATTCCTCTAACCCTGACAAGGGATGGCCTTATGCAGCAGGCGATACGAGTAGCATAGATGTTACTGCAATGGCGATTACTGCACTAGCACCTTACTATGAGTTGAATACGTTGGTGAAACCGATTGTGGATCAAGCAGTAGCTTGGCTGTCATCGAAACAATTACCCAACGGTGGGTTTGCAGAATTAGGTGAAACAAGTGAAAGTATCGCTCAAGTCATCATTGCATTGACGAGTTTGGGAATCGATCCGCAATCTAGAGCGTTCACCAAAAGCAATAACCTATTGCAACGACTCGCGCAATACCAAACTACAGATGGTGGATTCGCTCATAGCATCGGATCGCAGTCTTATCAAATCTCCACGGAGCAAGCTCTACAAGCCTTAACGGCATATCGGATGTGGCTGCAGCAGCAAGGATCATTATTCTATAAAGTCAGTGTATCGACGCAAGTCAGTATTACCGTTGAAGGATCACAATCAACACTATCACTTGGTGTTGTTGAAGCATCGACAGCGTTAGCAGCGCTGCGAAACTTGGCTACAAATGAGAACTTGCAGCTAGTGGTAACAGATTCTGTGAGTGGGCCTTATGTATCAAGCATTCAAGGCATTCAAGAAAAGGGTAACGATCGATGGTTGTTTGCGATCAAGCGCCAAGATGCGTGGATTCATCCGCAAGGAGGCATGGCTGATTTCAACCTTGAACCGATGGACCATCTCTATGTATACTTTGGTGGAAGTACTAAGCTAACCCAACAAATAATCATCACGCCAGAGCAACCTAAAGTGAATCAAGCCTTCACGATTCGTGTCCTACAAACAGAATGGGATACGTTATTAAATCAAGCCGTTACGACGCCAGCCCAAGGAGTTCTCGTAACTGTAGCTCAACAATCGGTCTTATCGAATGAATTAGGAGAAGCTTCGTTTACAGGTGTATCGTCTGTGGGACAAGCCGTTGCGATTGTTACTGGGTATCAACAAGATGCGGCTCCTCTGATCTTGAAAGCCATGAGAACGTTCAAAGTCGCTTCTAAGCAAGTTCAAGTACGAATAACGATTGAAGGTAGCCGAGGATCACTTGCAAGTGAAACCGTCACAGCGATCAGTGGTGTAGATGCACTCGAACAAGTCGCAAGGAAAAGCAAGCTCATGCTAACTGTGGAGGATTCGAGTTACGGGAAATATGTAACGAGAGTAGGTAATGATGAAGAAACAGACACAGATGGTTGGATGTTTGCTATCCAAAGAGGTGGTACATGGGTGTATCCGGACACAGGGATCGAAGATTATGATTTGCGACCTAACGACCATGTGTATGTATACTATGGATACGCAACAGCATATATTCACGACATTCAATTATCCCAAGCTGATCCAACCAACAAACAACCTATGCAGATAAGGGTCACACAAGAAAGTTGGGACTCGACATTAATGAAAGCCATCGTCACTCCTGCTGTAGGCGTTCAAGTTCAAGTCGCCAATCAAACCCATACAACGAATTCAGATGGTTCAATCACGATCAGTGAAGGATTGCCTGCAGGACATTACACGATTGTGGTAACAGGCTACCAAGCCAAAGGTTCGCCGAGCGTTCTGCGTTACGAACAACCATTGAACTTGTTCAACGATATGCGATAGGCTTCTCCTTGAGCGTTATCTGCGATTATCCAAGCCAATGCGCTAGGTATCATGATATGTTGGGTATTGCTGAATCACCAATCACAAAGTCAAGCTTCACAGATGTCTCTTCAGAGAAATGATATGCGGCATATATCGAAAGCGCTAGACAACTGGGATTCGTGGAAGGGTTAACACTAGGAGTATTTGCTCCTGATGAGAAACTTACTCGCGGACAATTCGCTGTGATGCTATCTAGAGCGTTACAGTTGGATACTTCAATCACGAAACCTCACACATTTATTGATCTGCAGAACATGTCACCTTCTTCACTTCTTCATCTACAAGCCGTGGTTAGAGAAGGCTTGATGAATGGCATGGATGAGTCACACTTCAAAGCTAACGAATATGTAACTCGAGAAATGATAGCTGTCATCATGATTCGCGCCAAGCAGATGAAACGATAATCAACTATATGAAGGAAAGGAAGTGACGAGCATGCATAATCGCATAGGACAAGTGGGATGGATCGTGCTCGTGACTTTACTCATCATCATGGTCACAAGTTGTGGCTTCGCGAACCAACCAACTTCCCAAGTGCAAGCAGATGAAGTGTTAACACAGAGCAAACCAATAGACACTAAAGCGTCTGAACCTGCGCTTTCATCAGCAAATCCTGAAGCTTCATCTGCTGTCGCTCCTCAGGAGGCACTCCGAAGTGTTATGCTAACGATTATCGGAGATGACAAGCACGGCACAATCTTACCACCTACTCAGCTTGTAGTTCAAGATCAGACAAGCGTACTTGAACTACTCATACAGCTCACGGCGTTACATGGTATCGAACTTGATTATTCAGGTCGTGGGATGACTGCTTATATTTTGGGTATAGGTGGACTGTATCAATTAGATCGCGGCGCAAAAAGTGGCTGGCTCTATCGAGTGAATGGTGTGAATGCACAAAAAAGTGCAGGTACCTACATAGTCCAAGTAGGCGATTCCGTTGAATGGTTGTATACCTTAGACTTTGGTAAAGATCTCGAGTTGAAGCCATGAACACGGGGCTAAGACATGTACATCCACTTGTAGCATTCATCTATTATGGAGGTGCAATCAGCTTATTATTTATATATCCTCATCCATGGTTTATTCTCACATCGCTCGGAGTTGCTGTTTGTTTAAATCTTGTTCAAGGTAGTTTTTCGAAGAAAGGTTCATGGCTTTATTTCTACATCGGGATGAGTCTCGTGTGGTTTCTAGTGAATCCTTTGATTTCTCATCAAGGTGAACACCTCTTATTTTATCTAGGGAAGTTACCGATAACGCTTGAAGCAGTCATGTATGGTTTTTTTGCGGCGATCCAACTTTTCACACTATTCATGTGGATTTTGTCAGCACAACAGGTGTTAGCATCGAGTCAAATTCTGTTTCTATTCAGTAACATATCCCCTAAGGGAGCTATGCTGGTATCTATGGCATTACGTAGTTTTACATTACTTACGATCAGGTTTCAACAATTGATGCGAATCCATCGTTCGTATGATGAACACTTGAACATGTCTGCTCGGAAAAAACAACTAGTTCTAGGGATGTCTATGGTGCAAATGATGTTAACCTGGACATTAGAAGAAGGATTACATACAGCTGATTCGATGAAAGCACGAGGATACCACAGTGGACAAAGAAGTCAATTCACGTTATACCACTGGAGTAAACGCGATAAAGTACTATTGATGATTTGGATAGTTCTCGCGAGCGGAAGCTTGACGAGCGTATTCCTTCGTCTGGTTACATTTGAGTATTATCCGCAACGGTCACCACTTACCCTAACGCTAGACCAATGGATGGTTTATGGGTGTGTGACCATTTATTTAATCATACCTGTGCTCATCGAAGGGAGAGATTGGTTGAAATGGCGTTCATTGAATTCAATGATGTAAGCTTTACGTACCTTGATCATACGACACCTGCAATCCATAATCTCCATGTACAGGTCGAACAAGGGCAATGGGTCGTGATTTGCGGTGCTTCGGGTAGTGGCAAATCCACACTATTCAAATTATGCGTGCCAGAAATCATGCCAGCAGGAAAGATGACAGGTGAAATCATCATAGATGGGAAGCGGATTAGTGATTATTCGCAGCGCGAAACATCATCGATGATTGGTTTTGTCATGCAACACCCCGAACAACATATCGTGATGGAGCGGGTAGTGGATGAGCTTGTTTTTTCCATGGAAAATCTAGGTTTGCCACTCACAGTGATGCGCAAACGCCTTGCTGAAATGGCTCAATTATTTGATCTCGAACCCTTATTAGAGCAACCTACGATGTCCTTGTCCGGTGGACAACAACAATTGGTCCAATTGGCTTCAATCCTTATGGTACAACCCAAAATACTGTTACTCGATGAACCGCTTTCTCAATTAGATCCGATTGCGGCATCAAGCTTCATGCAACTTCTCGCGAAAATTCATCAAGATTATGGCATCACCGTGCTGATGACGATGCATCGATTAGAAGAAGTATGGTCACTGGTAGATCGAATCTGTTTGATTGATCAAGGAGTCATTGTAGCTCAGGGCACGAAACAGGAAATCGTTCGTCATCACCCTCAACTCGATCTATACCTTCCTACTGCTACGCAACTGATGATTGCATTAGGCACACGTGAAGAAGTGCCGATGACGGTACAAGGAATTAGACAGCAGCTAGCTTCTATGAATTGGGAACACATACAGCTTACTTCAGACGAAGCAGGAGAGAGCTTGATGACGCATCTTAATGTTCAATCTGATGTTCAATCTGATGTTCAATCTGATGTTCAAAGAGTTCCTGTGTTATCAGTTTCAGAGCTTGTATTTCGATATCAAAAAAACAGTAAACTGATTTGCAAAAACCTTTCAGTACAGCTTCATCAAGGCGATCTGGTTGCTTTGTTTGGTGCGAATGGCAGTGGTAAATCTACATTATTACAACTTATGGCAGGAATGCTGAAACCACAGTATGGCACAGTACATCTTCAACCCTTAGCGAACTTACCTTCAGCAGGTCGACCTACAGGCACTTCCATAGGGTATATCGGTCAACAACCCATGCTTCATTTTCTGAAAGAAACGGTAAAGCAAGAGCTAGAATCAGCTATGGCTTACGCGCAGAATCATGGGTACAGCATAGACTTCAATGAAACGATTGCTTCTTATGGCCTGGAGAAGTGTTTACTTCGTCACCCATTTGATCTGAGTGGTGGAGAGAAACAAATACTTGCGATAGCTTGCGTGTTGATGAGACAACCACGCATTCTCTTGTTGGACGAACCTACCAAAGGACTTGATCCCATGTATAAAGAGCGCATCCAGAGCCACCTCTTGCAAGCGCACCGGCAAGGTACTACAATAATTATTGCGACGCATGATATTGAATTCGCAGCAGAAGTAGCTAATCGTTGTATGCTGATGTTTAATGGCATGATCATCGTGGATGCCACTCCAGAGATATTCTTAAGAGAAAATTATTTCTACACCACACCGATTCAGCGGTTAGTTCGCGAATGGGTCCCACATGCCATTCGATGGGGAGATGTTGTTGCATCATGCCAAAAAAACGATGGATGAACGTCATCATGATCACGCTCTTGGTCATTGGACTCATGGCTTCAGTTATCGAAGCTTTGTCTGATTATTATGTATGGATTAGTGTATATGTAATTATTGTAGCGATGCTTCCTTTTTATATAAAGTTAGAACGCAAGCCACTTCATAGCAGAGAAATGGTATTGATTGCTTCTATGGCTGCTTTAGCAGCTGTTAGTCGTGTACCTTTTGCTTCCATTCCGAGTGTGACCCCGACTTCGTTCGTGATTATTGTTTCAGCGATTGTGTTTGGAGCCGATGCGGGGTTTTTGATCGGAGCTACTGCTGCGCTCGTATCTAACTTTATGTTAGGGCAAGGCCCATGGACACCTTGGCAAATGTTTGGATGGGGCATGATGGGAGCCACAGCGGGTTGGTTGCGTACTTCTCTGCTTAGAACGACATTGGCTCGAATCGTTTTTGGCTGTGTATGGGGTTTTCTATTCGGGTGGATCATGAACATTCCGTATTTGTTCGGATTTGTATCTGTTGTCACGTGGACATCTGTGCTCACTGTCCATATGGCAAGCTTTTATTTTGATCTTGCACATGCGATCAGCAATGTCCTATTTCTATTACTTTTCGGCAAAGTATGGATTCGGATCCTTCAACGATACCACCGAAAATATGAAGATAACACGATCAATCATAAATAACCAGCACCGTGATCTTATCAGATTCACGATATGCTGGTTTTTTTGTATTAGAAACCTTTATATTGAGGTTCTTCTTTTTCTAATTGTTCTACGCGTGATTCGACTTGATGAATGATTTGTTGTGTATCTTTGGAAGCTTGTTCGAACATTTGTTTCGCTTGCTGATTTTCTGTACCTAATGCAAAAGTCTCAAGACTCGCTTGAACACTTTTTAGTGAGGCTACACAAGTTTTTACTTGAGCTGCGACGGTCAATGCGACGACCTCCTTTACAATGATCTAATGTGCAATCCATCGTGATTATCCTTCCCTAGATTTCTTCGTGTTATTCATAGCTGTCTTTGCTTTGTTCCTAAATGTTATTCGTCCATGATTCTTCAACTCGGATTTCTCTAGAATGGCATCTCACAGAAATGGGTAATCTACGATAAGACATTCATGAAGAGGACATCTGCAGAATGCACAGAGGAGGGTGAAGATGGCAAATAACATGAAGAAATTCACGAAAGTGCAACAAGAATATCAAAAAATGGCTAAACACATAGAACCCAAAAGACCTGTATGGAAGAACTGTTTTTTTGCTTTTGTTGTTGGCGGATTCATTTGTTTGCTTGGTCAAGGCATCATGGAGATGTTTGAGCGTTGGTTTGGTTTCACAGATCAGACGTCTGGTGATCCCACTGTAGCTGTACTCATTTTATTGTCAGTGATTTTAACGAGCATGGGCGTATACGATAAAATCGCACAATGGGCTGGCGCAGGTACCGCTGTTCCTGTTACAGGATTCGCTAACTCCATGTGTTCAGCAGCAATTGAACATCGTTCCGAGGGTCTAGTCCTGGGGGTTGGTGGCAATATGTTTAAACTCGCTGGGTCAGTCATTGTGTTCGGAACTGTAGCTGCATTTGTGGTAGGGATTTGTCATCTGATCTATGATTGGGTGGTGTAGCTAAGATGTTAACAGGGCATCAAAGCTGGGTATTTACGCGTCCTCCGGTGATCATTGCTACAGCAACTGTTGTGGGTCCTGATGAAGGCAAAGGTCCGATGCAATCCGAATTCGATGTCGTTCATGATGAATTGACGATCGGACAACCGTCATGGGAGAAAGCCGAAAGAAGAATTTTGGAAGAATCAACTCAGCTTGCTTTGGATAAAGCAGGATTAACCAGTGGTCAGGTTCAATTTTTTGTCGGTGGGGATTTGATGAATCAAATTATATCAGCTTCATTTGCGGCAAGAACGTTGAACATTCCATACATTGGAATATTCGGAGCATGTTCGACTTCTATGCAGGGACTTGCTTTGTCTGCATGCATGATTGATGCAGGAGCAGCTGAAACGATTCTATGTGGAACCTGCAGTCATAATTGTACCGCAGAAAAACAATTCCGCTATCCGACAGAGTATGGTTCACAGAAACCACCAACGGCTCAGTTTACAGTTACAGGTGCAGGGTCAGCAGTGTTAGCCAAAAGTGGCAAAGGCCCAATCGTAACTGCTGCGACCATAGGTCGAATTGTCGATATGGGGATTACAGACCCATTCAACATGGGAGCAGCTATGGCTCCTGCTGCAGTAGATACGATGCAAGCTCATTTTAGAGACTTAAATCGAGGCCCAAGTGATTATGACGTGATCATGACAGGTGATCTCGGTGCAGTTGGTTATGCGATTGCCATTGAGCTAATGCGCAAACACCATATACCTATTCACGAAACAACGTATGTCGATGGAGGACTTATGATTTATGACAGAGATAAGCAAACCGTGCAAGCAGGCGGCAGTGGCTGTGGTTGCTCAGCAGTCATTACGTATGGTCACTTCATCAGGCGGTTAAATCAAGGTGAGCTGAAACGAATACTTGTAGTTGCAACGGGCGCTCTGTTATCTCCATTATCATACCAGCAAGGAGAAAGCATACCTTGTATCGCTCATGCAGTAACCATCGAAGCAGGAGGTGTTGTCGATTGATGCAGTTTGTTTGGGCCTTTGTGATTGGCGGAGCCATTTGTGTATTGGGCCAACTGATGATGGATATCATCAAGCTCACTCCAGCGCATACCATGAGCACTCTTGTTGTTCTTGGAGCAATCACAGATGGTTTGGGGTGGTATGATCCATTTATCGAATTTGCAGGAGCAGGTGCGACAGTACCGATCACAAGTTTCGGCAATGCACTTGTTCACGGAGCGCTTCATGAATTTCGAGCAGATGGGTGGATAGGTATTATTACGGGAATGTTAGAAGTCACGAGTGCAGGGATTTCAGCAGCCATTATTTTCTCGTTTTTCGCAGCAATTTTGGTGAAACCCAAAGGATAATGCGTTCAAATATAGATTAATGGTTCCTCTCCATAAGATGTGGGGGGGTTTTTTTATGTAAAAAAAAGTAAAAGTATACGTTTGATAACATATAATGTAAAATAAAACTATGTAGAATTTATCATCAGACTAGACTGCACTCATGATACATTAAGGAGGAGTTTGTATATGACATACGTGTCAGAACACCTTAGACATGGCTTGAAGCAATTACATCATAATTTGGCATCTTGTATTTTAGGGAAAAGCAATGAAATTGATTTACTGATCGTAGCTTTGCTTGCAGGTGGACATGTATTAATTGAAGACGTACCCGGAACAGGCAAAACTGTATTTGTTAAATCCTTAGCCAAGTCGATCGATGGACTTTTTCGTCGTATTCAATGCAATCCAGATCTTCTTCCTTCAGACATCACTGGAGTATCGATATATCACCCCAAGGACGAAGAGTTTATTTTCAGACCTGGGCCAATTATGACTAACATCTTACTAGTGGACGAAATCAATCGCGCAACAACAAAAACTCAATCAGCATTGCTAGAAGCAATGGAAGAAAGACACATTACTGTCGATGGCACGAAGTACGAACTTCCGCGTCCATTTTTACTATTGGCAACTCAAAATCCCATAGATTTCGAAGGAACATATACGCTTCCAGAAGCCCAGCTAGATCGATTCATGATTAAATTAAGCTTAGGTTACCCAGATCATAGCACAGAGTTGCAAATGGTCAAATCACAAAGTCGTGCTCATCCTGTAGATACCATCCAGCCGATTATGGACCATCAGCAGTTACTATTCATGCAACAACAAGTGAAAGAAATTCATATTGATGATGCAGTCATCATCTATATAATTGATATTGTTCGCAATACACGTGAGCATGCGGCTATATTTTTAGGGTCAAGTCCACGTGCAACGATGCAATTTGTACAAGCTGTGAAAGCTTATGCATATTTGCAAGAACGTGAATTTGTTATACCAGATGATGTGAAATATATCGCTCCGTATGTGCTCGCACATCGTATGTTATTGCATACAGAAACTCAAATGAGTGGAGATACGATGTATACCATCTTGAAGTCTTTGATCAATCAGGTGGTCGTACCTGTTCGAATGGAGAATTAACTATGGATCGAAACATCGCAAGAAACGCTTTAGAAAGAACACGTTCTCTTCTTGCTTTTTGGTATGTGATTTTTGTGTTTTTGAGCAGTTTGTTCTTCATGTTGATGCAAGGAGGCAAACTCGCATCAATGATATTTTTCGTCATCTGCACAGTTACGATCTATTTGTTTATAGGTAATTGGAGTGGAATTAAGAAATCAAGTGTAACGCGAAAGCTGATGAACACGCATCAAACAGGAAGCATAGAAGCAGGACAACCACTTTCGATTCAACTCGAAGTTTCTGTTCCTGGGTTTTGGCCGATCCCTTATCTTTTTATTAAAGACGAGCTGAGTAGACATAATGGGGACACATATATGTTTGAAGAATCTTTGTTCTTAGATTTCCGCAGAAAAGCTACACTGACGTATGTCAGTCAACCGCTTCGACGGGGTTTATACCAATATGTACACACGGATTGTTGGACTGAAGACATATGGGGACTGTTCTCACATAGGGCTCGAATTGCGAATCCGCAATCCTTCATCGTCACTCCACAAACGATTACGATTCGTCAGTGGAACCAATATGACAAAAAAGCGAGAAAGATGAATGTCGACTCAACGACACAACGTTCGCATAAAGAATCGACGCAAATCAATGGTGTGAGAGAATATGTTTATGGAGATCGATTATCTAGAATTCATTGGAATGCAACTGCCAAGACAGGTTTGCTGAAGTCTAAAGAATTCGAACGAGAATCATTACCTAGAACCATAGTTTGTTTAGATCGAACGAAAATGGCATATGCTGATCACTTCCACTTCGAGCTTGCTGTTTCCATTGCGGCATCTATCATTCGCTACGGAGCGAACCGTAAGAATCCGATGAGTTTGTTATCGGCTGGTAGTGAAACAACGTATATCGGAACTTCGCATTTCCAAAACCAACAGACAGATATCATCCAACATTTAATTACTGTAGAAGCGGATAGTCAAGTTCCATTATATCAAGTCATGCAAGAACGCATAGTACAATTCAAACAAGCAGACTTCATTATCATTATTTCTCCGCAAAAGGGTTCTGCGATCATGCAAATCCTACGTTGGTTAGATCTTCGACAAATGCAATCTTGCTATTTACATGTATACCTAGAGCGAGCGCTTACAGATGAAGTACCGTCACTTGACGACGAGTGGATGCAACAAGTTAAATCACGAGGCTACCTGGGATATGAGATTACTCAACTCCAAGATCTTCCTAAGAAACTCGGAGGTGTAAGATCTAGTGTCTAAGTATGTAATTGCGATCAAGTCTTACATGGGAATTGATTTATTCCAGAAGTTAACAGCTGTATGCATATATATATGGCTAATCCAATTTGTGAATTGGATCACTGAAGATGCAACGATATGGCAAGAACAGACCATTTCACTTGTCACCTGGACTTTACTCATCGTCACATGTACTTACTGGATTTCGCATATTTCGGGTACTGTTAGAGTTCTGATTCAGTTTATCGCTATAGGCTATGTACATGTGAACTTATTAGATTATGCTTACGTTTCTTTCCCGAGTACGCGATCTTGGTGGACAATTCAGAATTGGATATTAACTAATGTGGCGCCATTCGAACCATATTTTTGGTTTAGTTTAGCTGCAGGCGTTATTTTTGGGATCAGTATGCTTTTGGTGCAAAAGAAATCTAAAGTCTATATCATGATGGGTGGCAGTGTTGTCTTTTTTTCCATACGGGATTCCTATAGTACTTTGGTATTATGGGATGAAGTTCTGATTATATTATCAAGTGGTTTTTGTTTACTTGTTTTTCGTCATTTTATGGATTTGAAGTCTAGAGCACCGAAAAGCTGGTTTGATCTTGCTCAATACCCTATTCATTTAAGTATACCGGTCATTACACTTTTGACGATAACGATAGGGATGGGTATTGTTTCACCTTCAATTGAACCCCTCATCAAAGATCCGTATACATTATGGAAATTAAGTAAAGGTGAAATAGTTTCCAACCCAAGTAAGATTAAAACTGCAATGGGCTCTGAACCTCGGGCTACGAAATCTGGTTATAGTCGAGACGACTCTCAATTAGGAGGGGGATTTCAATTTGACTATACACCGATCATGACCATCACATCTGATTCTCGAAGTTATTGGCGGGGGGAAGTCAGTTCTCTATATACTGGAGTCGGATGGGAGAAAAGCGAGAATGAAAAGAATCAACCATCAAATGCATATAACCGAGATGACGTAAATGCGCAGTCGATGTTTGATCACTCCTTGCTTCAAACAAAAGCAGTAAAGCAATCCATACGAATGGAAAATGATTGGAAGTATCCGATTTTATTTGGTGCATATGAGATTCATAGCATCCTTTCACTCGATCAAAAAGAGGAACAATTTGACCGATTAATATGGAATTCTCTGCAGTCTGAATTGCGTATTCAAGACAATGACGTAGTCGATTATCCCAAGCAATATGAGATTATCTCTGAAATCCCTATCATCGATATAGAACAATTACGTATTTCCGAAGCTATAAATATCAGCTTACCTCTATTTAGTGATTATTTGCAGTTACCCGCAAGTTTGCCAGAACGCGTGAAGAACTTGGCACTTGAACTTACAGTAAACGCAAATAATGCGTATGATAAAGCCAAACTCATAGAAACGTATTTAAGTCAGAACTATACGTATAGTAATACCCCTCCGCGAACACAAGCCGTGGATCAAGATTTTGTCGATTACTTCTTATTCGATAGTAAAATCGGTTATTGCGACTACTTCTCTACGTCTATGGTCATCCTCACTCGTTCGATAGGATTACCCTCGCGGTGGGTGAAGGGATTTTCAACTGGACAAAACATGTTGTTGATCGACGAAATAACACCTGAAATCATTCAGGCTATGATTCCTGATGATATACGAAATGAGAATGAAGTGTTGGTGAGGAACTCAGATGCACATTCGTGGCTTGAAATTTATTTTCAAGGGTATGGATGGATTCCGTTTGAACCAACGCCTGGCTTCGATGTTCCGATAGCTAATGCACTCCCAGCACCTTCAGACAGCACTGTGCTAGATCAGCAATCACAAGTGACTGAACCTCAAGATCTACAGAAAGAATGGAGCAACCGATGGATCATCCTCAGTGTGATTGTCATTAGTTTGTTCGTATCTGTGGGCATCGTCTATGGGGTCCGAATCAAGGGTTATGTTAACCTCTTATTCAATAAGTTCATTCGATCTACTGATGTGGATATGAATCACAAAGTGATCCTTGAAATCGAACGATTGCTTCGCTATAGTAAACGCAAGGGCTATCTCAAAAATCCGCAAGACACGATGAGAGAAACCTTCTCTAATTGGTCTACGAAAAGCAAGTGGCTTACATCAGATATAGATCGAGCTCTCGCATATTTTGAGCAAGCGAAATATAGTCAAGACGAGGTCACAGAAGAAGATCACCAACAATGTGCTCAACTTGTGAAGAAAATCAAAGCTACCATGAAATAAAGCTAGATCCACAGAAAGGTTGATTCAGATGGCTTTCATCGATTGTCACTTTTATTCTGAAGTCATTGGCATCGCATCTTCGATGCATGTAATACTACCTCAAACCAACCAAGAGCACACTTCAGACAAATTCCCTACGCTGTATTTACTGCATGGTTTGTCTGACGATCATACGATGTGGATGCGAAGAACTTCAATTGAACGATATGCGGATAAGTATCAATTAGCGGTCGTGATGCCTGCTGTACATCGTAGTTTTTATACGGATATGGAGAAGGGGTATCGGTATGGTACATTTATAGCAGAAGAGCTTCCACGATTAGCACAAGCTTTCTTTCCATTATCGCGTGAGCGAGAACATAATTATATAGCGGGGCTATCTATGGGAGGTTATGGTGCACTCAAGATGGCGTTATCATTTCCTGAGAAATATAGTGCTGCTGCAAGTTTGTCAGGTGTCACAGATCTGTGTGCATTGTATGAAAAATACGATACTGAGGAAATAAGACATATTTTCGGGCCTTTAGCAGAACTAAAAGGAAGTAAACATGATTTGTTTGCACTTGCACAGACATTGGCTACATCTCAACAGGTGAAACCTTCATTATATCAATGTTGCGGAACAGAAGACTTCTTATATGATGATAATGTGCGATTTCGAGATTATTGCCAACAAATCGGAGTGGCCCTCACGTATGAAGAAGAATCTGGTGTGCATGACTGGCTATACTGGGATAAGCAAATAGAGCGCGTACTGGAATGGCTCCCCCTTGACGAAAAATCATGATAACAGAAGATTTTTACAATAAAAAGTAAAAATATGATATAGTTTCGTATATGTCCATAACACGGGGGGTTTTTCATTGTTTGGCAAGCTAGTTCCCAAAAGCACAGCCGATTCCATTCACGATATTGATTTGGAAAATCTACGGAATCATGGAATTACAGGAATAATTACTGATTTGGATAACACTTTAGTTGGTTCGCGAATCGCATACGCAACACCTGAAGTCGAACATTGGCTTGAGCTCGCTAAGCAAGCAGGCTTTAAAGTCGTTATCGTATCCAATAATCACAAGTCACGTGTAAGCAAATTTGCTGAACCCCTTCGTATTCCCTTCATTTATAGCGCAGGTAAACCGACATTGTCATCGTTTCGTAAAGCAATGCGTACAATGGGCACAAGTCCAAGTCAAACGGCGATGATTGGAGATCAATTATTCACAGATGTGTTTGGCGGGAACCGATTGGGTTTATTTACGATCCTTGTTAACCCTGTTTCTCGATCAGAAGAAGCATTACCGACAAGAATCAACCGTATTTTTGAAAAATGGATAAAGCGTGTGATGAAATTTGAAACATAAGTCGGAGGAATCATATACCCAATGGTAAAAGAATTGAAATGTGCAGGTTGTGGAGTGAACATTCAGTCCCTCGACGTTCACTTGATCGGATATGCGCCTGAAGAAGCGATTATTCGCGATCCACTCATTTGTCAACGTTGCTTTCGAATCAAACATTATAATGAATCTTCTCAAATCATATTAAACCAAGATCATTTTGTGAAGCTTCTTAGTGAAATTGCGCTTACGAAAGCACTCGTCGTACATATCATCGATATTTTTGACTTTGAAGGAAGTATGATCAGTAGTTTAGCTCGATTCGTTGGTCAGAATCCGATCCTTCTGGTTATTAATAAAATTGACTTGCTGCCCAAAGTAACCAACTATAATCGAATCATCAATTGGGCACAAAGGCGAGCAAAAGAAAATTCACTTCGAGTTGTAGAAGTAATTGTAGTCAGCGCCAAGAAGAATATGGGATTTGATCGCGTGATACAAGGTCTTCAAAAGCATAAATTAAATCAAGATGTCTATGTGGTAGGTGCTACGAATGTAGGGAAGTCAACGTTAATTAATCGGCTGATTGCTGACTATAGTGATTTACAAGCTGAATTAACGACATCGATGTATCCAGGAACTACTTTGGATATCGTGAAAATCCCGATTCAAGATGGCACCTATATCATTGATACACCAGGGATTGTATTTCAGCATCGATTGACAGAACTTGTTGACAAGCAAGATGTAGTGAAACTGACGATGGACAAACCATTGAAGCCTGTTGTGTTTCAGTTAAGCGATCAGCAAACGTTGTTTTTTGGTGCACTGGTGCGATTTGATTTTGTCAAAGGAGAACGACAGTCATTTACTTGCTATACGTCCAACGCCATCAAGATACATCGGACAAAGTTAGAGCGAGCTGATGAGCTGTATCGCGAGCATAGAGGTGTTCTTCTGCAACCACCGGATGAAGGGCATATCGATCAATTACCGCAACTGATCAAACACCCGATCCATATTCCCAAAGGAAAGCTGATGGATGTGTCGATATCTGGCTTAGGTTGGATCAAAGTAAATCGAGATTGCGGTGCAGATTTAGTCGTCCATGCACCCAAAGGTGTCAAAGTTGTCAGTCGTGAAGCAATGATCTAGGAGGATACAAGATGAAAGCTAACCTGAAGATAGATAGCCACACCGATGTATATGGTGTATTCGGCAATCCGATTCGGCATTCTATGTCTCCGATTATGCTCAATCGTGCGTTTGCAGAGATGGCTATTCCTGCAATATATACTGCTTTTGAAGTCAAAGCCGAACAATTACAAGACGCGATACAAGGTGTCAAAGCATTGAATATCAAAGGCATCAATGTAACGATCCCTCACAAAGTAGATATCATGCGGTATCTTGATGAGCTAGATGATCATGCTTTGCGGATCGGTGCTGTGAATACTGTTGTGCATCATGACGGGAAATTAATCGGTTATAACACCGATGGGATTGGATATACACGATCACTCAAAGAAGAGACAGGCTGTACCCTTCAAGGGAAACGTGTATTAATGATCGGTGCAGGTGGCGCTTCGAGAGGCATCGCTTACGCACTGGCGCAAGAAGGACTTGATCGCATGTATGTTGCGAATCGATCACTAGATAAAGCGACTCAGTTAGCTGAAAGCTTGCGAGGTTACACAGATACGAAGAGTTTAGGTATAGAGCAAGTACAAGCTGTTATACCCGAGGTAGATGTGATTGTCAACACGACTTCGGTCGGCATGTACCCCCACACTCAGGAAGTACCGATTCCTACTGAAGGGATAAACGCTCAACATCTCGTAAGCGATGTGATCTACAATCCTAGCGAAACGCGATTACTTCAAGAAGCTAAACTTCGAGGTGCTCAGATTCATGGAGGATTAGGCATGTTCATATATCAAGGAGCTTATGCTTTTGAATATTGGACACATCAGCTTGCTCCTGTTGCCGCGATGAGAGAAGTAGTTGAACAATCTCTTCAGCGTGTGCTTTATTCCAAAAGGTAAGAGGTGATCGCTTGTATATCGGAATCATGGGAGGGACTTTTGACCCCATCCATATGGGACATCTCATTGCAGCAGAAAGAGCTAGAATTTCTACAAAGCTTGACAACGTTTGGTTTATTCCAACGCACACACCACCTCACAAAAAACATGCACCACAAGCAAGTCCTCAGCATCGCTTTGAAATGTTATGTCAAGCGACTGAGTCTAATCCTTATTTTCATGCCTTGGATGTAGAGCTCAAAAAAGGTGGAATTTCTTTTAGTATTGATACGATCGAGTATCTCATCACAAACTATCCTCAACACGAGTGGGCTTATATCATTGGAGCGGATATGTTAGCGTATTTACCACAATGGCATCGTATCGATGAGATTTTCCAACATCTTACATTTATTGTATTGGTCCGACCTGGATATGAATTGAAGCTTGATCATATTCCTGCTTCTTTACACAGTCGGATTACCGTGGTGACGATGCCATTAATTGAAATTTCTTCATCTGAGATTAGAGCATCATTGCATCAAGATGAATTCAATCGGTATAGTGTCCCAGAATCGGTCTATAGGTATATGAAGGAGAATCATCTCTATGAATCGTGAGCAAATCATGCAATCCGTTAGAAATCGAATGCCCGAGAAGCGTTGGATTCACACAGTCGGTGTCATGGAGACTTCAGTGATCTTAGCGAAAAGATTTGGTGCTAACTCTGTACAAGCTGAACTTGCTGCTATTTTACATGATGTCTGTAAATATTGGTCGATCGAGCAACAAGCACAACTCCTTATCGACCAGTGTTTAGGTGGAGATATACGTGAGTATAATAAAGAATTATGGCACGCGATTGTAGGTGCATACATCGCCAAAACCGAATATCACATCGATGATGAAGAAGTGCTAGATGCGATTCGATATCATACCTCAGGTCGAGCACACATGACTTTATTAGATAAAGTCGTATGCTTAGCTGATTATATAGAACCCAATCGTGATTTCCCAGGTGTTCAACAGATCCGTGCGCTAGCTGAACATCATTTGGATAAAGCTTTGCTTGCTGGCTTCGATACTACGATCGAATATTTAATACAGCAAAACACTCAGATCTATCCTTTAACGATTATTGCGCGTAATGACTTGATTAAGCAAATACACCAAGAATCCATAGTAAACTTGACAACATAAGGAGATGAATTAATGAGTAAAGCCAACGTATCAGAACAAACAGCTGCATTTGTTGTACAAGCTGTAGAAGACAAAAAAGCTCACGATATTGTCACACTTCATTTGGAAGGGATATCATTGATAGCTGATTATTTTATTATTTGTCATGGTCAGTCAGAAGTTCAGGTTCAAGCGATCGCTTCTGAAGCCAAAAAAGTAGCTCAAGAGCGCGGTGTTCGGGTTCGAGGATTTGAAGGTTATGGCGCTGCTCGCTGGATTTTGCTTGATTTGGGAGATGTTGTGTTGCATGTGTTCCATCGCGAAGAACGTGAATATTATAACATTGAACGACTTTGGTCAGATGCTAAAATCGTAGAGCTTGTATGACGATGCAAGCAGGGTTGTGGGTTCGTTTAGTGATCGTTAAAGAAGTAGCACCTTATGGGTTTTATTTGACCAACGGTAAGCAAGAAGTATTACTTCCTTATGGAGAAATCGAGAACCAGATCGCAGTTAATCAATCCGTGGATGTATTTCTATATCATGATACCTTAGACCGGCTTGTAGCGACGATGAGAAAACCTAAAGTTGTATGGGGGCAACTTGCGTTACTGCAAATTGTAGATGTCCATCCGCGTTTTGGCTATTTTTTGGATATGGGATTAAGTAGACAGGTGTTGTTACCTTACAAGTTCGTATCTGAAGATAAAGAGTTAAGACCATGTGTTGGTGATTTTATTTATATCTATCTAGACCATGATCGTCAAGGACGCTTAATTGCAAAAATCGCAAGAGATGAACAACTCATTACCTCTTGCGTCAGAGCACCTTCAGATTGGAACAACCGCCAAGTAGAAGCGATCGTCTATAAATCGTTGCATATCGGGACGTTCGTGATTTGTGATGCAGGCGTCCTTGGTTTTGGCGTCATCGGATTTATTGACGCAGATGAGCGAACACGCTTGACTCGATTAGGTGAAAGATTGAATCTCAGAGTAACTTTTGTCAGAGAAGATGGTCGTGTTAATGTATCGATGCGTCCGCTCAAAGAAAACAGTCTTGCCGAAGATGCACAACACATTCTTGATGTGTTACAGCAGCGCCCAGGCCTTGCTATGCCGTATTCTGATCTAAGTCCACCTGATGTAATAAAGAAGAAATTCGGGATGACGAAATCTGCATTCAAACGAGCACTGGGTAAACTCATGAAAGAACGACGGATTATACAAAAAGAAAATTGGACGTATCTTGAACAAGAATCACCTACCCATCAAGAACCGACCCTAGAAGTAAATGATGTTTGAAATGAGGAATAGATATGTCTTATGAGCAGTTCGCTTATACGTATGATCGTCTCATGCGAGATATGCCTTATCAACAATGGGTACAGTTCACTAAAGAGACATGGGCATTGTATCATCTTCAACCCAAAACAATTGTTGATTTAGGATGTGGAACAGGTACGACTGCGATACAACTTGCTATTCAAGGATATGAAGTTATCGGGATCGACCATTCTGAAGATATGTTAGCTGTTGCACAGCATAAGCAAGAGGATTTGAGATCAGATTCGTCTGTGATGCATATCGACTGGATTCAACAAGATATGCGAGAGTGGCAATCAATGAAACCTGTCGACGCTGTGATTTCATTGTGTGATTGTTTGAATTACTTGTTGGAAGAGTCGGATATCAAAGCTACATTTGATCGAACTTTTGCAGGACTTCGTTCGGGTGGTGTATTTATATTTGATGTACATACGCTTGAAGAGATATGGGAATATGCAGACCATCAACCGTATTTTCTCAATGAAGATGATATTTCGTACATTTGGACGAATGAATTAGATGAACAGAAGATGCAAATTGAGCATGATCTCACGATTTTCATCCAAAATCCTGACAATCGTGATGTGTTCGCAAGGATTGATGAACGTCATGTGCAACGAGGATACTCGCTTCCATGGTTAGCACAATCATTAACCGATGCGGGATTTGTAGATGTGCGCATAGGTGCTGATTTTGAATGGGTAAAACCTCATGAATTATCCAAAAGAGCTTTTTTTGCTTGCCTGAAGCCGTAATTCCATGGAGATGACACAGAGACATCGAGCGTCGACTTGACACATCTGATCTATTTTATTTATAATCAAAGCAAAATCAGTGCAGAATGATTCGTGTAGATCTAGTTGTGATCTTCGGTTGAATAGCAGTATTTGATATGTAGTGTTTGTGTGAACTAGGGCAGAACCATGGGAAGTACCTTGGGAAGATCACGGGAGTGTAGCCTCGTGTCTCTAGCGATTTTAGCTAGAGATAAGAGGTTTTTATTTGTTGAATTGAGGAATATCAGAGATATGAAGTCATCGCCGAGATGTGAATCAAGGGATTGAGAAATTCGAGGAGGACCAAATCATGACAGAGTCCATGCAAGATCCAAGTGAAACCAAAGATCTACAAGGATATCATCCACAGCATATCGAACCGAAGTGGCAATCTTATTGGGATCATAACCAAACATTTCGAGTTCTTGAAGATACGCATTTACCTAAATTCTATGCATTAGATATGTTCCCTTACCCATCAGGTTCGGGTTTGCATGTTGGACATCCGGAAGGATACACGGCAACGGATATTGTTTCACGTTATAAGCGAATGAAAGGATATAATGTCTTGCACCCAATGGGGTGGGATGCCTTTGGTTTACCTGCCGAACAACATGCATTAGATACAGGTCAACACCCGCGAGATATTACTGTCAAAAATATAGATAATTTTCGTAGACAAATCAAATCATTGGGGTTTTCTTATGACTGGGATCGCGAATTGAGTACGACAGACCCTGATTATTATAAATGGACACAATGGATTTTCATCCAGTTATACCAAAAAGGTCTCGCTTATGTAGACGAAGTCGCTGTGAACTGGTGTCCAGCTCTAGGGACTGTTCTAGCGAATGAAGAAGTCATTAATGGACTGAGTGAAAGAGGAAATCATCCTGTTGTTCGCAAACCCATGCGCCAGTGGGTGCTCAGAATCACCCAATATGCAGAGAGATTACTCGAAGATCTTGAGGAATTAGATTGGTCTGAAAGCATCAAAGATATGCAGCGCAACTGGATTGGGAAATCCACAGGTGCAGAAGTCCGATTTGTGATCGAAGGATTTGATGGGCCTCAGCTTACTGTTTTTACAACGCGGCCGGATACGCTCTTCGGAGCAACGTACTGTGTCCTCGCGCCTGAGATTGAATTAGTTCAGTTGATCACGACTCCAGACCAAGCAGTTGCGGTCAGAAACTATCAAGAACAAGCTTCTCGCAAAAGCGATCTAGAGCGGACGGATTTAGCGAAAGTGAAGTCGGGTGTACCTACGGGCGCTTATGCGATTAATCCTGTAGATGGCAAGCGAATACCCATTTGGATTGCAGATTATGTTCTAGGTGGATATGGTACAGGAGCGATTATGGCAGTTCCTGGACATGACCAGAGGGATTGGGAATTTGCTTCACAATACCAACTTCCCATCATCGAAGTCGTCCTAGGAGGTCATATTGACGCTGAAGCATATGCAGGAGATGGGGCACATTGCAACTCTGATTTTCTGAATGGACTCGACAACGCACAAGCGATTCATGCCATGATTGAATGGCTTGAAGCACGTCATCTAGGCAACCGCAAAGTGACGTATCGTTTGCGTGATTGGTTATTTAGTCGTCAACGCTACTGGGGAGAGCCTATACCCATTATTCACTTTGAAGATGGCACGATGAAACCTATTTCGATTGAAGAACTTCCTTTATTACTTCCAGATGTCGAAGAAATCAAACCTTCCGGCACAGGAGAATCACCTCTAGCTAATGTTACAGAGTGGGTGCATACGATTGATCGTGAATCGGGTTTATCCGTTCGCCGTGAAACGAATACAATGCCTCAATGGGCAGGAAGCTGCTGGTATTATCTGAGGTTCATTGATCCACATAACGACAAAGAATTGTGTTCATTCGAAAAACAGAAACAATGGCTACCTGTAGATCTGTACATCGGTGGAGCTGAACATGCTGTGCTGCATTTGTTATATGCACGATTTTGGCACAAAGTGTTATATGACCTTGGTCTTGTGCTAACCAAAGAACCGTTTCACAAACTAGTTAATCAAGGTATGATTTTAGGTGAAAATATGGAGAAAATGAGTAAATCCAGAGGTAATGTAGTGAATCCAGATGTTATTGTCCAGGAATTTGGTGCAGATACCTTGCGGATGTACGAAATGTTCATGGGTCCACTCGAATCGACGAAACCTTGGAACGCTACAGGTGTAGAAGGTACTTATCGCTTTTTGAGTCGCGTCTGGCGCTTGTTTGTGGATGAACAAGGTGAATTGCATCATAGAATAAACAAAGTGAATGATCAACATACGACAGATGCTTTCACACGAATATGGCATCGCAGTATAAAGAAAATCTCGGAGGATTATGAATCACTCCGTTTCAATACAGTGATCAGTCAATTGATGATTTTTGTCAATGAAGCTTACAAAACTGAGCATTTACCTTACGAAGCAATGAAGAATTTCGTGCAAATGCTTTCTCCGATTGCTCCGCATCTCGCTGAAGAACTTTGGCAAAAGCTAGGGGGAACGACTTCAATAACATACGCTGCATGGCCGCATTATGATGAAATATGGGTAGTAGATGCAGAAATTGAAATTGTCGTGCAAATCAACGGGAAAATTATTGAACGTGTGAAGGTCATGAATGATCTAGATGAACAGGCAACAGAAGAATTTGCTATGCAATTAGATCGAGTCAAAGCAGTACTTAGTGCCAAAACGATTCATAAAATCATTGTGGTCAAAGGGAAATTAGTTAATATTGTCGTCGGTTAATGGTTCAATGGCTTGTTTTGAAAGTCTGGTTAGCTCTTTCTACATCTTCTTTGAATTTGCTATGTGTAGCATCAATGATCCGTTCGAATAATCCATCGATTTCTTGATCAATGATGTGCAAACCAGCAGCTGTAATCCCTCCGGGCACAGCAATTCGTTGCTGTAATGAGGAAGGGGTAAACCCTGCAGTGGTTAACAGCTTACCTGTGCCTAAGATCATTTCTGCAACCAACAGTGTAGCTTGTTCTTCAGAAAGTTGAGTTAATCGATTCGCTGTAGAAATGAATTTTTCTAGAAAAGCAGCAAGAAAAGCAGGGCCACAGCTTGAAATATCAGAACAAATTCGAACGAATTGTTCTTCGATCAGTACAGGTTTGCTGATGAAAGCCAATAGCTGTTCGACGCATTGTTGATCCTTGTGCTGCATTCGCACCCCATGCGTGACTAAAGAAGCACCGCCACCTGCGAGATGCGTTATGCTCGGGATGACTTTGCAAATTTTTGCAGTTAATTGGCTTTCAAGATGTTCAATCAAGATTGGACTCGTAATCGAAATTATGATGTGTTCCGCGTGAACTAAATAACTGATTTCATCGATTACTTTTTTGAAATCAACTGGTCGTATGCACAAAAAAATGATTTCACTGTTGATGATGACGTGCTCATTGGATTGTGCCACCTGCAGACCAGGATATAAGGCGGCTAATACATCAACTTTACTCCTTGTTCGATTACTAGCTACGATTTGATGAGGCTGAAGTGCTTTTGATTGAATAAATGAAGTGATTAATGTGCAACCCATACTTCCTGCTCCGATAAATCCGACTTTCATCTTCGTCTTTCCCTTCATGTTCAATTTTTCTCGATACGCTTTCAGTTCTCATGAAATACGAGTGACAAGTGTATGCTTTTCATTCATCTGTAGTTAACTAATATGTGTCTGACGTTCGAGGTATTCCCTAATTTGGAGGTTGATCGTGAGTTTTTTTACGCAACGCAATATCGAAAAATCAGTAATCCTCTTATCCTGTATTCTGTTGTTGATCTTGGGATGGTTATTTATACGAGGTGATCAGTCAATTGGGGAAGAGACCTTTATCATGGTGAATGATGATATGGAAAAGCTCATGGCACAAGCCCACGAAACAACAATTACACCTGCACCTAGTGCGCCATCGAATCAGGAACTAGTGCACACAGCAAATCCTACCTCGCTTCCTACTCTCATAACGGAAGCTTCACCAACCATTGCAATCGAGGTCACACCTTCATCTCAGGTCAATATCAATACAGCTACACTTGAGGAACTAGATGCTTTGCCTGGAATCGGGAAAAGTAAAGCTCAAGCTATTGTAGATTATCGCATCAGTGAAGGGTTGTTCACATCTGTAGATCAATTGCTTGAAGTCAGGGGTATCGGGGATAAATTATTAGCAAAACTTAAACCTCTTGTGCAATTATGACCAGTTTGAATAATATACTTGTATTCTGATAGGAATTATGAGATAATTATAGAATTAATGGCTAAGTATCGCATTAAATACCAACTTATTGGAGGGAATCTATCATGTCTGAAACACGTAAACTATCGATTGAAACTTTAGCAATTCATGCAGGTCAAGAAATTGATCCAACAACGATGTCAAGAGCTGTACCTATTTATCAAACGACCTCATATGGATTTAGAGATTCTGAACATGCAGCTAATTTATTTGCTTTAAAGGAATTCGGTAATATTTATACACGTATCATGAATCCGACAACAGATGTATTCGAGAAACGTATAGCAGCTCTTGAAGGTGCACCTGCAGCTTTAGCGACTTCATCAGGACAAGCAGCTACGACTTTTGCGATCTTAAATATAGCAAACAGTGGAGATGAAATCGTTTCTGCATCGAGTTTATATGGGGGTACATACAATTTATTTGCACATACTTTACCTAAGTTAGGTATTAAAGTGACATTTGTAGATGCTACCAAACCACAAAACTTTCGATCCGCTATCACGAATAAGACGAAAGCGATTTATGCTGAATCTTTGGGAAATCCAAGTGGAGATGTGCTTGATATTGCTGCAGTAGCAGCAATCGCTCATGAACATGGTATTCCTCTTATTATTGATAACACCTTACCAAGTCCTTATTTACTTCGTCCTATCGAGCATGGTGCGGATATCGTCGTTCATTCTGCTACCAAGTTTATTGGAGGTCATGGCACTTCGATTGGTGGGGTCATCGTTGATAGTGGTCAATTTGATTGGAAAGCAAGTGGCAAATTCCCAGGATTAACAGAATCAGATCCAAGTTATCATGGTGTTGTGTATACAGATGCTGTCGGACCCATTGCTTATATCATCAAAGCACGTGTTCAACTGCTCAGAGATCTGGGATCTGCGATCTCGCCTTTCAATTCTTTCATGTTGTTACAAGGCCTAGAAACCTTGCATTTACGAATGGAAAGACACAGCTCAAATGCAAAGCAAATAGCAGAATATTTGCTTGGCCATCAAGCTATTGAATGGGTGAACTACGCAGGATTACCTCATCATCCATCGTACTCACTTGCTCAGAAATATTTACCTATTGGTCAAGGTGCGATTCTCACTTTCGGGATTAAAGGTGGTGTCGAAGCAGGACGTAAGCTGATCGATTCGGTGAAGTTGTTCTCTCATTTAGCCAATGTAGGTGATTCCAAATCTCTAATTATTCATCCGGCAAGCACGACGCATCAACAATTAGGAGAAACTGAACAAGCTTCAGCTGGTGTTACTCCAAATATGATACGTCTTTCAGTAGGTACTGAATCTGTAGATGATCTCATCTATGATCTAGAACAAGCGATTCAATCTAGTCAAAAATAAGGAGTACGCATGACGAATTTACGCAAAGACTGGGACACTTATTTTATGGACATCGCGTATATGGCTTCTACTCGCTCACAGTGTAATCGTCGGCATGTAGGTGCAGTTTTGGTTCAAGGCAAGAAATTACTTGGATCAGCATATAATGGTGCTCCGATGGGTGTACCTGATTGCCAAGAAGCTGGCTGTATGTTGACTGAAGAATTTGAGCTTGTGATTCAAGACGGCGTCCAAGATCTGGTGCGTAAACAACGCTGTATTCGTACGATTCATGCTGAGCAGAACTTGCTTTTGTTCACAGATCGAAGAGATCGAGAAGGATCTACAATCTATGTGACAGATCAACCCTGCTGGACGTGTGCGAATATGATTGCTAATAGTGGCGTACAAGAAGTTGTTTTTCATCGTATGTACCTGAAGGATAGCGATAAAGTAGGGGCTTTGATGAAAAGCCGCGGACTGGTATTCCGAAGTATAGAAGAATACAACCCACCGCAGGGTATGTTCATGCATGAAAACTCCTGATGACGTTCAAGTGATTTTTTGATGATTTCTTATTGATATCTGAATGATTTCTTTCGCTGTGAAGGAAGAACCTTTTTCTGAGAAAGTAGCTAAGTCGCTTACTTTGATGAAAAGGGTTTTTTCTGTTGAACAATTCCAACGAGAATGAGAGCGATGAAAGATGAATCAGCATGAAATCATCATCAAAAAAATTAAAGGAGGATAGTGTTTGAAAAGACCGCTTGTTCTTTTTGTTTTTGTGTGGATTCTGGGTTATTCGCTTGCCATGTATGAGATTACTCCTCGTGTTCCTATGTTTGTGACCCTGTTCCTTGCTTGTATGCTCATTGTGGTATGCCTATGTCGTGTCCCAAGTAAAGTATGGATCAGTTCGATTCTGTTGTTTGTGATCTCTTTGAGCTTCTACCAATGGTATGATGCGAGGAATGTAACAGTTTTGCAGGATTACGCACAGGATATCGAATCACTGGATCGAGATGAAGCTGTGCTTCGAGGACATATCGCTAGTTCTGTCACGATCGATGGAGACAAAGCAAGCTTTGTACTTGTTGCAGATGAGCTTGCCATTAAGGGTCATGATGATATCTCAATGAATCGAGAAACCATCATGGTTACTTTGCGGTTAATTGAGTTAGAGGAGCAAGGCGTTGTGTCAAGCTGGCGTCGAGGTGACACGCTGATGCTTAACGGCTTGCTTCAGATCCCTTCACCTGCACGTAATTTTGGTGGTTTTGATTATCGGCGTTATTTACATTTACAACAGATTCATTGGCAATTTACTGTAAAAGGCACGGGTGCTGTTAAGTGGCAAGCCTTCACGTATGAAATGGGTATTGTATCTGTATTACGCTGGAATGATGATTTAAGGCAGATGTTAAGTGAACGAATCGATATGATTTTCCCTCATGAACACGCAGGATTTATGAAAGGCATGCTCATTGGCGATAGTCGAGATTTAAGTGCGGAACGCTTTCAGCAATTTTCAGAGCTAGGATTGACGCATATTCTTGCAATTTCGGGTCTCAATATAGCAATTTTTCTAGGTGCACTGATTTGGATAATGAAAGCACTTCGTATTCAGAAACGAACGTATTTACTCATCTCCATCTTGGTATTGCCGTTCTATATTTTGTTGACAGGTGCATCACCTTCTGTGATTAGAGCTGGTCTTATGGCGATGATTGTCTGTTTTTCAAATCGTCAACACCTACAAAAGGATATATTGCATGTGTTAGTCGTTGTCGGTTGGTTGATGCTGGTATGGAACCCGTATTATTTACTTGATGTAAGCTTTCAACTTTCTTTTTTCGTCACGGCGGGGTTAATTCTCGGTGTAAGTCGAATGCAAGAATTGCTACCTATCTCTTCAAAGATCGTGTCGAGTACGATTGCGGTTACTTTCGTATCACAAGTGGTTTCATTTCCATTGACGATTTATTATTTCAATCAGTTCTCATTATTATCAGGCATTGCCAACGCATTTCTTGTACCTGCCATCAGTTTAATTGTTTATCCTGCAGGATTAATTGCTCTTGGGCTCAGTTTCTTGTATATTTATCTAGGTGTAGGTTTAGGAATACTCATCGGATGGTTGAATGAACTGATTTTTGCAATGACAGATCAATTGCAATCATGGAGAAGTTTCCAAATGATCTGGCCATCACCGAGTTTGATGTGGATCATCACCTATTATTTACTTGCTGTATCCATATATTTTATCGCAAAACGATTACATGAGCTGACACAACATCCACAAGGCTTAGCAAATGAAGATTTCACAACTGATCAGCAGCGTTCGTTCTTATCCGTATCACTTCCATGGATGAAACGAGGGCGAATACAGGTAAGGAACGAATGTTTACGATATCGTTTGATGATGGGTTTCATTGTAGTAGCGATCAGCGGAAACCTGTTTATCGGATATATGCCTGAACGATGGAGTCGTGAAGGTTGGATTCAGTTCATTGATGTCGGCCAAGGAGATGCCATACTCATTCGAACACCTGCAGGCAAGCATATATTGATCGATGGTGGTGGCACGCTTCAGTTCCAAAAACCGAATGAGCAATGGAAGCAAAGGAAGTCACCCTATGAAGTCGGTAAGAAACTTCTCGTACCTTTGCTCAAAAAAAGAGGGATTCATCAGCTAGATCTGTTGATTTTAACTCATCTAGACAGTGACCATAGTGGAGGTTTACAAGCAGTACTAGAGCAAATACCCGTTAAATCTTTTTGGTATAATGGTACGTATAAACCTAATGTGAGCAATCAGAAGCTGTTTGGTCAAGCATTATCATTAGAAATCCCTTTGCTTTATGCTCATCAAGGAGATCAGATTGAAGTAGAAGAAGGTACAACTATACATATTCTGCTTCCCAAAGAAAATGACCATTTCATGGAGACGCTGAGTGATCAGAACGAACAATCTATCGTATTTGTACTAGAAATGGAACAAACTCGCTGGTTGTTCACAGGTGATATCGGCATTCAGTCAGAGCTTGAAGTGTTACAATCTATGAAAAATCATCCGCTTACACAACATATCGATGTTCTTAAAATTGCTCATCATGGCAGTAAACATTCGACTTCGGAAGCATGGATTGATTATTGGCAACCCCGTATAGCGGTAATCTCTGTCGGGGAGAAGAATGGATATGGACATCCTTCACCTGTTATTACGGATCGTTTACAAGATAACGACGTTGAAGTGATAAGAACTGATCAACATGGCGAGATTCAATTCAAAGTCAAGAACGGAAACATTTCCTACAGAACAAAGTTCGAATTTGAACGTTAACAGGTGTTGAATAGCATGCCAATTGACATTTACATTCATTCACATATCCATGGCAAGATATAGGTTGCAACTTTATGATAGAGAATCTCGTTAAGAGTAATGTAAGAGGAGGAGTTGAGGTTGGTTACCCTCGATTTAGTCAAAAGTGCACAAGCTGGAAATCGTGAATCACTGACTACTATATTGCGTTTGATTGAACGACAAGTATATCAAACTGCTTTTTACATGCTCCGTAATGAGCAAGATGCTCTCGATGCTACACAAGAAGCACTTATTCGTATTTTTAAAAAGATAAATACGTACCAAGAAAAAGCACTCTTTAAAACGTGGGTACAAAAAGTCGTTACGAATATATGTATTGATTATTATCGTAGAAACAAACCCACCGTTTCAATCGAACAACATGAATTGACATTTACTGCTGTTGATGATGTAGAAAGCCAAATGATGCGCGAATATACATCCGAACAAATTCATGTTGCCATTGATCAACTTCCTGATCAATATCGAGCAATAATCGTTTTGCGATATATGCAGGATTTCTCTTACCAAGAGATTGCAGATTCGATGAATCTTCCATTGAACACGGTAAAATCGTATATTTATCGTGCAAAACAATTACTTCAAGTCGCATTACAAGATTGTAGTCAAGGAGGTGTTCGAGAATGAATTGCGAAGACATCAAGCCATTATTGTATCTATGCGTAGATGGGGAATTACAACTCAAAGAAAAACATGAGGTAGATGTTCATCTCGAGCATTGTTCCTATTGTAGAAATAAATTACAGACATTAGAAGATTTGACGGCATCATTATCTCGACTACCTCAAATGATTCCACCTTATTCAATCGTAGATCGCCTTCTTCCCCAATTGCAAGAAGTCGTTATTGAAAGTTCAGACGCTTCGCAAGATGTCGGCAATTCCAAGCCTATCCGCGTGAAGGAATCGAGAAATCCATTCTTTCGCTGGACTTCAAAAAACATAGGGCTCAGTGCAGTTGCTGCTTCGGTTGCAGTTGTATTATTCATTGCCGTTCAATCGAATCTCCCATCTACTTTACACAATGACCAATTCCAACAGTCTCTTTCACTGAATGCCAATCAGACGCAACCTGAAGCAGATCAATCTCCTGCTATGATGACTGAACAGTCTGATGAAGCGATTGCTTCGGATTCGCTTGTTCAAGAACAGTCCACACAAGGCAATGCACGTAACGCTCCATCAGGAGGAATCGCTGAGTTCAATCAGTCTGATGCCAACGACTCTGGAGCAACAGACGTATCACCTCTTGAAGTTATCCCAGAAGCAGCTCAAGAGTCGACACCTTCCGCACTCATTGAAAGCCCGAAGAATCCGGATCAGTCTGTGGGACCTGCATTAAAGAAAAGCCTCCCAGATGTTCAATCGGAACGAGCTTCGGCTAACGGGAAATATCTTGCGAAATTTCAAGATCAACGCATGATCATTTTTGAACAAGATTCAAACGAAATGGTATATCAATCCGTGCATACTTGGGAGCCTGAAGATACGATTTCCGAACTTGTGTGGTCATCTGATTCCGAGCTCACGTATAAAGTTTCAACTAATGGAGAGCAGAAAAAGTATATCATCCATGTGATTCAACAAACAGAACGTGAAATGTATCAATGAAACAATTCAATAGCTGATCAATGAGGTGGCACACATGCTTGTCGCACAAGCTCTGAAAAACATAGCAGCAAAGCAGTGGGAACGAATATATGTTTGTTTAGGCTCAGAGCGATTCTTGATGGATTCGTTTATTCATACGTTGACGAATCAGATCGTATTACCTGAGCAACAAGAATTGGCAATCAGCAGGTTTGACATGAGAGAAACGTCCCTAACACAGATCATTGAAGATGCGGAAACGTTACCATTTATGGTAGATACCAAATTAATCTTAGTGTCCCATGCTTATTTTCTGACAGCAGGTAAGGATCAAGGACGAATGGGTGAGCATCACACCAAGATAGAACACCAAGTAGATGAACTTGTTCGATATGTACAATCACCTGCAGATCATTCCGTTATCGTGTTTATGGTGAATGCGGATAAACTAGATGATCGCAAAAAAATAGTTAAACTCCTCAAAAGTAAAGATGTTCTTTTGAGTTTTTTCCCTTTAAAACACCATGAATTAAAACAATGGATCAAACAACATGCTGCTCAAGTCCACATACGTCTGACTGAAGAAGCAGTCGATATCATGATGGTATATACGAGTGGGAATTTGTTGGTTATTTCAAGGGAAATGGAGAAGCTAAGTTTACTCATCGGTACGAATGGACTCGTAGAATCTGAGCTTGTTGAGCAGTTTGTATCGCGAGGTCTAGAAGAGAACATTTTCCTGATGATTGATCAAGTCGTTTCTAAAAACGCTGATCGAGCACTTGTTATTTTACATGATCTACTGCGGATAAAGGAAGAGCCGATCAAGATTCTCATTCTCATTGTTCGTCAATTTCGAATCATCATGCAAGTGAAGCAGTTAAGCTTAATGGGATATTCCCAGTCCCAGACCGCATCACAACTTGGTATCGCTCAGTATGCTGTGCAAATCGCTCAAGCACAAGGCCATGCCTATAGTTTTCCTCAACTCACTGAAATTATCGCGCATTTATCTGACTTAGACTATCAAATGAAAAGTGGGAACATCGATAAAGCGCTAGGGTTAGAATTAATATTCTTGAAAATTGCTTGCTGATGATGTAGATGTTCGATGATAGGTGAAGTTGATATATTGATTACAATCATAAAGACGCTATCCTTCTATAAAAAGGATAGCGTCTTTATGATTGGCTAGCATACAAGTTTCATCTACGTATTATTGTTGTGCAATAAGTGTATTTAACTTTTTCGCTAAACGTGATTTTTTTCGACTAGCAGCGTTCTTATGGATAATACCCTTGGAAGCAGCTTGTTCCAATTTCTTCGATGCAGAATTAAATGCTTCTTGGGCGGAATCAACTTGGTTCGTAGCAATGGTATTTTCAAAACTTTTCACAGTTGTCCGCAAGGCGGACTTTTGTGAAGCGTTGTTCACGCGACGCTTTTCGTTTACTTTTACTCTTTTGATAGCAGATTTAATGTTTGGCAAATCGTTCACCTCCTACATCTATCAACGGATCATACTGTAACGTCATAACTTGTAATATGATATCACGTCAGGATAAAATTTGCAAGATGTTGACATGCTATACATGGATCAAACAAAGGAGGATTAAGTAACTTGGATATAGAACGATATTCAGTTCGAACAGATTTGGCTTTGGAAGCTCAAGAAATGGCAGGAGCACTTCATCAAAAACAACAACTACCAGGTATTGAAAGTGAAGTGTCAAAAGATCATGAAATGACAATAACACGTATCAAAGTACTCGACGAGATCGGTTCACAAACGCTTCAAAAGCTACCCGGCTATTACATTACAATTGAAGTGCCGAGTCTTCGTCATCAAGACAGTGATTTGCAACATCGAGTCGCGACGAGATTTGCAGAAGAATTCAAACGATTTCTCGATGCGATTCATATTTCTCGTGATGCCAAAGTTCTTATTGTCGGTTTAGGTAATTTGAATGTCACACCGGATGCTTTGGGACCGCTTGTTGTTGAGAATACATGGATCACTAGGCATTACTTCGAACTTGTACCCGAACAAGTGAAGGAGGGGTATCGTCAAGTGAGTGCTGTTGTTCCAGGTGTTCTGGGTACCACAGGAATTGAAAGTGGAGACATCGTTCAAGGAATCGTTGAGAAATCAAAGCCAGATCTAGTGATTGCTATCGATGCACTTGCTTCAAAATCTCTTGAACGTGTAAATACAACGATACAAATCGCTGACACCGGTATTCATCCTGGTTCAGGAATTGGTAATAAGCGTAAAGCGCTAACGAAAGATACGTTGGGCATTCCTGTGATTGCCATCGGTGTTCCTACCGTCGTATATGCGTCCACGATCGTCAATAACACATTAGATTATATCCAACAGCATATGAAGTCCCATACCACGCTCGATGCCCAAATTCTGGGGATACTCGATAGCATTTCTCCCGATGAGCGCCTGCAATTAGTTAAAGAAGTGCTCGATCCACTGGGACACGATCTACTTGTGACCCCTAAAGAAATTGATCAATTCATCGAAGATATCGCAAATATCATTGCGACAGGTCTCAATTCAGCTTTACATCAAGGGATCGATACCACAAACGTATCTGCATATACCCATTAAAGACAGAAGGGAATGCGTAAGCACATCATTGCTCCAAGATCTAAGTCAACTTTCTCTGAATGCTCAAGCAGTTCTATCGAATCAACTCCATTCATAGAGTTAAGTAAGATAGATTAGGAGGAAACAATGATGAAATGGATATCTCTTATACTTAATATCAGTGCTATACGTCGAACTTTTCGAAGTGTAGCTAACTTCATGAAGTTAGCTATGATGTGTAGCTTCTGTATCATCTTATTATTCGTATTCATCAGTTTGGGAAGTTATTTACAATCGTACTGGCTTTCAGATTCGCCTGTTTCATCAATGAAAGGTCTCGCTGCATCGGTGTCTGGTTCTTTTTTTATTGATATCATAGGGATGGAATTACCTTTCTTAGATAAAGATGAACATCCGTATACCTTTTCGAAAGAAAATATGATGATTTTCGCATTTCGTATGCTTACCAATATGAACCCGCGCGATCCCAAAAGCGTACTAGCTTCAGAGCTTCCAGGAATAAACCTTGCTCAAACAACGGTACTCAGATCAAGTAAAGCACCGAATCCAAGTGAACCTATGGATTTAGAGCCTTCAAGTGGTGCCATAATGACCAGAAATTCGCTAGAATCCAGAGATCCAACACAACTATCGCCTTCACCTACACCGATATTTACGCCCAATCCACGAAGGCATCTCACTCGCGATGTCGCATTTGTATATCAAACACATAGTAATGAATCTTTTTTACCTGAGCTGAGCGGAGTAACACAACCGGATCGAGCTTATGATGATAAAGTCAATATCACATTAGTTGGCAAACGATTGGTAGAACAATTAGAACAAGCAGGAGTAGGAGCTGTTCATTCCGATCGAATCTATCCTGGTCAAGTGGAAAACTTTAAATACCCGTTATCCTACACGTATTCGTTAAAAACGTTACATGAGGCCGTTGTTTCTTATCCGCAACTGAATTATTTTTTTGATATCCATCGTGATTCTTCAGCTAGAAATCGAACGACCTTCCATATGAATGGCGAGGATTACGCTCAAGTGTATTTCATCATAGGCGGGAAGAACGCGCAATGGAAACAAAATGAAGAGTTTGCTAATCAAATCCATCAAATTCTCGAGCAACACCATCCCGGTATATCCAAAGGGATTCACGCAAAAACAGAGAAAGAAAGCAATGGGGTGTTTAATCAACATTTTTCTAGTAATAGTGTATTGGTTGAAATTGGTGGACCCTATAATTCACTTGCAGAGTGCTATCGCACAGTGGATCTATTAGCATCTGCAATTTCTGAAGTGATCTTACAAGTGAAGAAGGTCGATGTAACTGGGTAACATCAATAAATGGATAAAGCCTGTAAAAGTATGCTTGGTTTGTTGTTTCATCGGAGGTGCATGGGGCGCTCGATTAGAGATATCAATGAATCGACATACAGCTTCGCTTATACATAATCGCTCGGTATTCATACAAGCTGAACTTGACCAATACACACAAGAACGTATGATGGAACAAATCCCAGGACCAAGCAAAAGAATCGGTCAATTCTTGCAAGAAACATCCTTTGACCTGATTGAAGCGTTATTCATTTCAGTCATTTAAGCCATGGAGAAGGGGGATCATTGTACCTAATTCATTCACCTGTTATAATTAATTTAATTTGGTTGCTCTTACGGAGGTAATGAACGGGATGAAAGACATGCAAGATCGACAAGAAAAAATACGAAATTTCTCGATTATTGCGCATATCGATCACGGCAAATCGACGTTGGCTGACCGGATCTTGGAATATACAGGTACGCTTTCCAATCGAGAAATGCAAGATCAAGTGTTAGATCAAATGGATTTAGAACGCGAGCGAGGAATTACCATCAAATTGCAAGCGGTACGCCTTAATTATCTTGCAGATGATGGTAAGGAATATATTCTTAATTTGATCGATACGCCAGGGCATGTCGATTTCACTTATGAAGTATCCCGGAGTTTAGCAGCATGTGAAGGTGCTTTGCTTGTGGTTGATGCTGCGCAAGGCATTGAAGCACAGACACTCGCCAATGTATATCTAGCATTAGAAAATAATCTTGAAATATTACCAGTAATTAATAAAATCGATTTACCCAATGCAGACCCCGAGAAAGTTCGTCAAGAAATTGAAGACGTGATTGGATTGGATGCAAGTGAAGCTGTATTAGCTTCCGCAAAAGCAGGAATTGGGATTAAAGAAATTCTAGAACAAATATGTAATAAAGTACCTGCACCCCAAGGATTCAGTGATCATCCACTGAAAGCACTTATTTTTGACTCGCATTTCGATCCTTACAAAGGAGTCATCGTGTATGTCAGAGTTGTCGATGGTTCGATTCGTGCAGGGTCAAAAATCAAAATGATGGCTACTCAGAAAACGTTTGAAGTCATCGAAGTGGGTGCATTTATGCCAAGTATGGTTGCGATCAAAGAACTGAACGTAGGTGATGTTGGATTTATCGTAGCAGGGATCAAACGAGTAGGAGATACACGTGTTGGAGATACAGTTACCGATGCGATACATCCTGCTGTAGAAGCTTTACCCGGCTATCGGAAAATAAATCCTATGGTATTCTGCGGGTTATATCCCATCGAAACAACGGAATATAATGACTTGCGAGAAGCATTAGATAAGCTAGAGTTGAACGATGCATCGTTACGGTATGAACCCGAGACTTCGACAGCACTGGGTTTCGGATTTCGTTGTGGATTTCTGGGGTTGTTGCACATGGAAATTATTCAAGAGCGAATCGAAAGAGAATTTAATATTGCTTTGATTACAACAGCACCAAGTGTTGTTTATCGCATTACCTTGACGAGTGGTGAAGTCATGGATATCGAGAATCCATCTAACTATCCAGATCAACAACGGATCGAATACGTAGAGGAACCTTACGTCAAAGCATCGATCATTGTACCCAACGATTATGTCGGAGCGATTATGGAACTGTGCCAACATAAGCGCGGTGAATTTATGAACATGGAATATCTAGATATTAACCGAGTCACGCTTACGTATGACATGCCTTTATCCGAAATTGTCTATGATTTCTTTGATCAACTGAAGTCAAGAACCAAAGGATACGCTTCTTTCGATTATGAAATATCAGGCTACAAAAAATCGAATTTAGTTAAAATGGATATTTTGTTAAATTCAGAGCAAGTCGATGCACTTTCTTTCATTGTCCATCGAGATGGTTCTTACCATAGAGGAAAAGTGATATGCGACAAACTCAAAGATATCATTCCTCGACAAATGTTTGAAGTTCCGATCCAAGCAGCGATAGGTCAAAAAATTATTGCGCGTGAAACGGTAAAGGCGATGCGCAAAAACGTGTTGGCTAAGTGCTATGGAGGAGACATCAGTCGTAAACGAAAATTACTAGAGAAACAAAAAGAAGGTAAAAAGCGCATGAAGCAAGTCGGGAGCGTAGAAGTCCCACAAGAAGCATTTATGGCGGTATTACGTATTGATTAATTATTTGATCAGACCCCAGTTTTTCGAGAGGATCTATGTCTATGGTCACATCTACACTCATGTCGAAGGTACTTCAATTTCCTAACGCTGTTTATATCCATATTCCTTTTTGTACCAACAAATGTCATTATTGTGACTTTAATTCGTATGTATTAAAGGGACAGCCTGTCCAAGCTTATTTAGATGCACTTGAACGCGAAATGGAACTAACCGTGCTCACATATCCGCCTACGTTAATTGAGACTATATTTGTAGGTGGTGGCACACCAACTGTACTGACTCCTTCACAGATGGAGCACTTCCTTAGATTAATTCATACGTATTTTCCACAGCAAAGTCCGCATCTTGAATTTACGATGGAAGCAAATCCTGGCACAACAGATATAGAGAAGCTACAAGTCATGCATGATTACGGTGTGAATCGATTAAGTATGGGAGTACAATCTTTTAATCCTGATCTTTTGTTTAAAATAGGACGAATCCATTCAGTAGCAGAAGTATACCAAAGCATAGAAAATGCTAAAAAAGTAGGTTTCACAAATCTTTCAATTGATTTAATGTTCGGATTACCACAGCAGACATTGAAGCAATTGCAAGATTCGCTCGATGAAGCACTCGAACTGGACTTACCACACATCTCGATTTATGGATTAAAAATAGAAGAAGATACGCTATTCCATTCGCTATATCACAAAAATCAGTTGCTTTTACCTAGCGAAGATGTAGAAGTCGACATGTATTTCAGGATTATGGAATGCTTGCAAGCCGCTGGCTATGAACAATATGAAATCAGTAATTTTGCTAAGCCTGGTTATGCGAGTAAACATAACACGACGTATTGGAAGAATGAGTATTATTATGGACTTGGAGCAGGTGCTCATGGATATATCCACGGTCAACGACATATGAATGTCAAAGCCATCCAAGCTTATATTGATGCTTGTCAAGTTGGGTTGCCAGTTGCTGAGCAATTCGCAGTTAGTCGTGAAGAAGCAATGGAAGATTTCATGATGGTTGGCTTAAGGATGTTGCACGGAGTGAGGAATACCGATTTCCGTCAGCAATTCGCTGTTTCGATTCAATCTATTTTCGGCAAGCAAATCGACCTGTTACTTGAGAAAAAATTAATAGAACCTACAGTTGATGGATTCCGTCTATCAGAACGAGGTATCCCACTCGGAAATGAAGTTTTTGCTGCATTTATTTCATAAAATCACTCTTGATTTTATATTCATTTTATTGTATATTTATTCATACATCCACGCATAGGTTGCAACTTGCTGCTTACGCATACGTGGGTTTATGTTTTTTTATGATCGGTGGGGAATTAGATGATATCTACTGTAATGCTGAGAAAAGCTGACTTACCCGATATAGATCAGCTTCACCAATTGATCCAACTTTACGCAAACCAAGGCATCATGCTATATAGAACTAAAGAAATGCTTGAGCAACAAATTCAGTCCTTTGTTGTTGCAGAAGCAGAAGATGTGTTGATCGGTTGTGGTTCATTGACTCGATTAGGTGCTGAACTTTTTGAAATTCGTTCGCTGGGCATTTCGCATGAATTCAAAAAACAGGGAATCGGATCGAAACTCATTGAATACTTATTAGATGAAGCGAGAAAACAAAAAGTGATGAAAGTCATGGCATTGACATACGAAGTAGCATTTTTTCAGAAAAACGGTTTTGAGATTGTACCTAAACACATTTTCCCCGAAAAAGTATGGAAAGATTGTATGCACTGCAAGAAACAATATTGTTGTGATGAAATTGCAGTTTTGAAACGATTGGATTGACTTGACAACAGACCTTCGGGTCTGTTATTTTTGTAGTACCATTAGCACTCGTTAAATCAGAGTGCTAATGATCGAAGAATAGTCTATGCTAGGGGGGATTCACTTGTTATCAGAACGACAAAGTATGATTCTAAGTGCAATCATTGATGATTACATTCATTCAGCTGAACCTATCGGCTCTCGAAGTATTTCAAAAAGAGGGAATGTTGCTTTCAGTCCAGCGACGATTCGAAACGAAATGTCTGATCTCGAAGAAATGGGTTATCTCGAGCAACCCCATACCTCAGCAGGGCGCATCCCTTCTCACAAAGGATACCGATATTATGTGGATCACTTACTGATGCAAGGAAAGATAAGCAATCTGGAGTTTGATACAATGAAAACGGTATTCGCTAGACGTATTCAGCAAATGGAAGATATTATTCAGCATGTAGCTAGTATATTATCTGGCTTAACGAGTTATACCGCAGTGGTACTTGGACCTGAAGTGTTCAATACAACACTAAAGCACATTCAAATCGTACCTTTGAATGATAAGAATGCTGTGGTGATTATGGTGATGAATACAGGTCATGTGGAAAACAAGATGATTACGTTGCCTTCGGGAATCTCAATAGGCGAGATCGAAAAAGTAGTCAATCTCTTGAATTCCAAATTAATCAACACACCTCTTATTCAATTCAAATCTAAACTATATAGTGAAATCTCTGATGAAATGAAGAAGTATATTCGTGGCTATGAAGAATTGATTACTGTGGTAGACAATGTCATGCAAGGTGATGAGAAAGACCGTATTTTCTTGAGTGGAATCAGTAACATGCTGATTCAACCTGAATTCAAGGATGTTGATAAAGTTAAAAGCGTGATGGATCTACTGAACGAATCCTCAACACTGATTAATTTGTTCACACCTTCGCATGGAGGTGTAGTCGTAAAAATTGGTGTAGAGAATAAGATTCAAGTCATCCACCATTGTTCATTAATTAGTGCATCGTATTCGATTGATGACAAACCGATGGGTACGATTGGAATTATTGGGCCAACACGCATGGATTATGCCAAGGTGATCGGATTACTTACTTATCTAACCAAACATTTAGAGGTATCTCTTGGTCAGTGGTATGAACAGAAGTGAATGATTATTCTTCAGATAAGGTAGGTTATTACGATGAGTGGAAGTAAATCCCCAACGCCAGACAGCGACGAACGCTACTCCACTTTGCTGAACAACGCAACTGCGGTGAGAGCGATTTGCTCTGCTGTAGAAAGCACACTTGGACCAAAAGGATTAGATACCATGCTTGTTGGTGCACAAGGTGAAGTCATTATTACAAATGATGGTGTAACGATATTGGATATGATGGATGTTACTCATCCTGCTGCTAGACTTCTCATTCAAGTAGCGAAGTCTCAACAGAAAGCGATTGGTGACGGAACGACGACTGCAACAGTATTAGCAAGCACTCTAGTTCAGGAAGCTGTCGATCAAGTGATCAGAGGAGTTCCTGTAGCGAAAGTTATTCAAGGTTTAACAGATGGAATTCGCTTTGCCATCCAACGATTCAGGGCCAATAGCCGAATCGTTAACGATACCATGGATGCACATTTACAGCATATTGCACACACAGCTGGACGTGAACAATCAGATATTGCTGAGCTTGTCATTATCGCTGCACAGCGGTTGGGAATAGATAAACTTAAAGAATCTACTTTTCGATTTGCAGATTGTATTATCTCTCATGAGCAAGCAATTAACGAAGTGTGGCCGGGGATTATGATCCATCATAAGCCTCTGCAATTTCACACGCAAAGTGATGTGCATTCAAACCGAATTCTAGTGATTCTCGACGCTTTTGAACCTGAACATGTCAATGAAGAAGCGTTGGTTACAGAAGCAGGATTTCAGAGACATGTGTTGTTCCAGCAACAATTTCAGCAAGATCTGCAGAAATTAGCCAAACTGAAAGTCGGATTGATTATCGTAGATCGCAGTATCGATGCTGAAGCAGAACAATATTGTGCTGATCAAGGAATTATCGTCGTTCAACGGGTAACACGCAAAGAAATGCATGCGATTTGTTCGTATAGCGGAGCAAAACCGATTCGCAAGAACGGTTTGCACAAAAGCGAAGTAGAACTTGAAACCATGCTTGGTCAATGTGATACGATTATGTATGATCCAGATGTAGAACGAATACGGCTCTCAGGAAGCCAACAACATCCGCAGGTTACGATTATAGTTGGCGCAACAACGAAGGAAGTTGTAGGTGAGCGCGCGCGGATAGCCAAAGATGCTGCAGCTGCTGTGCAAGCAGCGATTCGCGGGGGATTTCTACCTGGTGGAGGATCAGCTGAGTTCGCTGTTGCACGTGAGCTTGACGAGTATCGAATGAATATCAAAGGCATGGAAGGATTCGGAATCGATGTTGTAGCGAAAGCACTTCGCAAACCACTGATTCAAATCGTGACCAATGCAGGGTATAACCCTTTAGAGAAAAGCGAAGAAGTTAAATCAGCACAAATGGTGAACGATTCAGATGCAATAGGCATAGATTGTGAAACCGGACAACTGGCAGATTTCATCAAATCAGGTATTCTGGATCCTACAGACGTAAAAATTCATGCATTAACCGCAGCAGGTGAAGTCGCTACAGCGATTATGCGTATACACACCGTCATCAAAATGAAATCAAAAACACAAGAGTAATTAGGAGATATATAGAAATCAATCGCACTGATAAGGAGGTGAAGTAGAGTTGAGTACAGATGAAAAACAACCTTCTGATCAAAACCCAGAGGGTACATATACAGGTGAAATCGACAATCATGAGACAGATGATCAACCTGTGTCCATGTTCGAAGAAGGTGTATCCACAGATCAATCACATTCCGTTGAATCCGAATTACAAGAAGTGATTGAGGTATTACGCAAACAAGCAGAAGATCATCAACAGCGATATTTACGTGCACAAGCAGATTTAGATAATTTTCGACGTCGAGCAAGAATCGAGAAAGAAGATTACCTTAAATACGCTTCACTAAAAATAATCGAACCGTTGCTCACTATTAAAGATAATTTTGAACGAGCATTAACTTCAAGCAAAGAAACCAATGATTTTGATGCACTTGTCAAAGGGATCGATATGGTTTATCGTCATTTAGAGCAAATGATGGAACAAGAAGGTGTCATGCCTATCGAAGCTGTGGGTCAATTATTTAACCCGCAATTCCATGAAGCCATCATGCAAGTTGAAGCTGAAGGTGTTGAAGAAGGAATCATTGTAGAAGAAATCGTCAAGGGATACATGATGAAAGATAGAGTGATCAGACCAACAATGGTAAAAGTCAGTATCTAACCAGTAGATATCATTTAAGGAGGAAATCAAATATTATGAGCAAAGTCATTGGCATTGATCTAGGAACAACGAATTCTTGTGTAGCGGTTATGGAAGGCGGAGAAGCAGTAGTTATCCCTAATCCTGAAGGAAGTCGTACAACTCCATCTGTAGTTGGTTTCAAAAAAGATGGCGAACGCATCATCGGCGAAACAGCTAAGCGTCAGTCAATTACAAATCCAGATCGAACCATCAGTTCAATTAAGCGTCATATGGGTTCGAATCACAAAGTGAAAATTGATCAAAACGAATATACAGCGCAAGAAATATCAGCGATGATCTTACAAAAACTAAAAGCAGACGCTGAAGCGTATCTCGGAACTACAGTTACTCAAGCAGTCATTACGGTTCCTGCTTATTTCAATGACAGCCAACGACAAGCAACGAAAGATGCTGGTAAAATCGCTGGTTTAGAAGTACTTCGAATCGTGAATGAACCTACTGCAGCAGCTTTGGCGTATGGTCTAGAGAAAAGTGAAGACCAAACGATTTTAGTGTATGATCTTGGAGGAGGTACGTTTGACGTATCGATTCTTGAATTAGGCGATGGATTCTTCGAAGTGAAAGCAACAAGCGGAGATAATCGACTAGGTGGAGATGATTTCGACCAAGTTGTGATGGAACATTTAATCAGTGAATATAAGAAAGAACAAGGCATTGATTTGAGCAAAGATAAAGCAGCTGTTCAGCGCCTCAAGGATGCATCTGAGAAAGCTAAAAAAGAACTTTCTGGTGTAGTGTCAACGACGATTTCATTACCTTTCATTACTGTAGTGGATGGAGTTCCTCAGCATTTAGAATTGAATCTAACACGTGCAAAGTTTGATGAGATCACGAGACATCTTGTTGAAAGAACACTAGGACCTACTCGACAAGCACTGAGTGACTCAGGCCTTAGTGTGAATGACATCGACAAAATTGTGCTAGTGGGTGGCTCAACACGTATACCTGCTGTGGTAGAAGCAATCAAGAAAATCACAGGTAAAGATCCCTATAAAGGCGTTAATCCAGATGAAGTTGTTGCACTTGGAGCTGCTGTTCAGGCAGGGATCTTGACGGGTGATGTGAAAGACGTAGTTCTTCTCGATGTGACACCATTGTCACTAGGAATTGAAACTGCAGGTGGTGTGTTCACAAGAATGATAGATCGCAATACCACGATACCTACAAGCAAGTCGAACACATTCTCTACCTATGCAGATAGTCAGCCAAGTGTAGAAATTCACGTACTTCAAGGTGAACGTTCCATGGCAAATGATAACAAAACACTTGGAAAGTTCATGTTAGGTGATATTCCATTAGCACCTAGAGGCGTACCTCAGATTGAAGTTACATTCGATATTGATGCCAACGGGATTGTAAATGTAAGTGCACTTGACAAAGGAACAGGCAAAAGCCAGAAGATTACCATCACTTCTTCAAGTGGTTTGACCGACAAAGAAATCGATCAAATGATGAAAGATGCTGAGATGCATGCCGAAGAAGATCTCAAACGTAAAGAGCTTGTAGAAGCTCGAAATGAAGCGGACCAATTGATGTATTCGGTAGATAAAACAATCAAAGATCTAGGGGATAAAGTCGATGCAAGCGAAATCGATAAAGCTCAAGCAGCTAAACAAGACTTGCAGCAAGCTTTAGAAGGTGAGAATGTTGAAAACATCAAGTCGGCGATTGCAGCATTAAGTGAGATTGTTCAACAATTATCCGTCAAGTTGTACCAACAAGCTGCTCAGGACGCACAGGGTCAAGCAGGAACTGACTCCGCTGATGAGCCGCGATCAAGTAATGAAAAAGCTAGAGATAACGTCATCGATGCTGAGTATGAAGAAATGGATGATTCCAAGAAATAGTCGTGGGTTCAACATTTAGCGTGAACGGCGTTATGAGTGTAGTCTTAATTATAGGAGTGTAACGATGAGTAAACGTGATTTTTACGAAGTGTTAGGATTGCCTAAAGATTGTTCACCTGAGGATATAAAGAAAGCGTATCGTAAGCTGGCGAAACAATATCATCCTGACGTGAACAAAACTGCAAACGCTGAATCGAAATTCAAAGAAGCCAAAGATGCATATGACGTGCTTAGTGACGATCAAAAAAAAGCGCAATATGACCAGTTTGGTCATGTCGATCCGAACCAAGGTATGGGCGATGGTGCTCCAGGCGGGTTCGGCGATATCTTTGATATGTTCTTTGGTTCACAAACAAATCGTCGTAATCCGAATGCTCCTCAGCGAGGAAGTGACTTGCAGTACACGACAACGATAGAGTTTAAAGAAGCGGTTTTCGGGAAAGAAATGGAAGTCGTCATTCCTCGTACTGAGAATTGCGACACATGCTCGGGTACAGGCGCCAAAAAAGGAACTAAACCAGAGAATTGCTCAGTATGTAAAGGAACAGGGCAACAAGACTTCGTTCAAAACACAGCGTTTGGTAGAATTGTGAATCGCAGAGTATGTTCAGCATGTAATGGTCAAGGTAAACTCATTAAAGAGAAATGTAGTCCTTGTAATGGAGCAGGCAAAGTCAAAAATCGCCGTAAAATCAATATCAAAGTACCCGCTGGTGTAGACGAAGGTGCGCAAATTCGTGTCACAGGTGAAGGTGAAAGTGGAACCAAAGGCGGACCTTCAGGAGATTTGTATGTGGTCATTCGCGTGAAAAGTCATGAATTTTTTGAGCGAGAAGGTTCAGATATATTTTGTGAAATTCCACTTACTTTCACACAAGCAGCTTTGGGTGATGAGATTGAAATACCTACATTAACGGACAAAGTGAAACTCAAAATACCTGCCGGCACACAAACCAACACATTTTTCCGATTAAAAGGTAAAGGTGTTCCTCATTTGCGCGGATATGGGCAAGGGGATCAGAATGTTAAAGTAACTATCGTGACTCCGACAACGATGACCGATGAGCAGCGTGAATTACTCAAGGAATTTGCGAGATTGAGTGGGGAACATACGCATTCACAGAACCAATCGATTTTTGAACGAATGAAAAGAGCGATACTAGGTGAATAATGTTCATCAAGTTCTAGATCAAAGCGAGATATGCTGAGATAGACTCTCAATAGAATTGAGCTCACATGCGTACTGTGCATGGAGCTCTCTTTTATTGTCTGTAAGATTAGATATGTAGTACAATACTCTTAACGAACTGATGTCTGAAACAGATTAACAGGTGCAAATGAAAGGTTGGGGAATGTAAATCATGAATTGGCATGAGATCACTGTACATACAACTGAAGAAGCGGTCGAGATCGTTTCTTATTTTATACATGAATTAGGTGCTGCAGGTGTATCGATTGAAGATTCGAGTAGTAATTTCAAGAAAATGGACACAACGTTTGGACAAATCTATGAATTTCCAATCAATGATGTAGCTTTAGGAAGAGCAGTGATTAAAGGGTATTTCGAGAACAATTCAGACATTACAGGCATCATTCAGCAACTACAGCACCAGATGAATAACCTCAGTAACGCAGATGTAGATACCGGTCAACCTGAATTTTCTGTTCGGCTTGTCGATGAAGAAGATTGGGCCAATAATTGGAAACAATATTTCAAACCGATTCATATCTCGGAACGTATCGTCATCAAGCCGTTATGGGAACCTCTAGAACCCACTGAGCAGCAGATTGTGATCGAACTTGATCCTGGGATGGCATTTGGAACTGGCTCACATGCAAGCACGACACTTTGCATTCATGCACTGGAGAAAATCCTACAAGGCCATGAGCAAGTCATCGATATCGGTACAGGATCAGGAATATTAGCTATTGCTGCTGCTAAATTAGGTGCACGACATGTACTTGCCTTGGACTTAGATCCTGTTGCAATCGAGAGCGCAATCAGAAATATTCATCAGAACCAACTTGATCATCAAGTGACGATCATCCAAAGTGATTTACTTCAAGTGCTCCATCACGAGCATTCACAAGCAAATGACCATTTGAATATTACCTTGCCGGTGCAAATCGTTGTTGCGAATATTTTAGCAGAAGTGATCGTGAAGTTCACTTCAGACGTGTATGCGATTGTGCAATCAGGTGGTTTCTATATTACTTCAGGAATTATTAGAAAAAAAGAACAAATCGTAATCGATTCATTGGTATCATGTGGCTTCGAAATCATGGATCGGCAATATGAAGAAGATTGGGTTGCGATTATTGCAAAAAAACCTTGATTCGCCGCAACGTTAAACCTTCGTGAACAAGTTGAGTAGGAACGTATAGAAAGGTTAAGGATGGATATGCAACGTTATTTCGTTAGAACAGATCAATTTCAAGATCAATTTGTAACGATTGAAGGAAATGATTCGCATCATCTCCAAAGAGTCATGCGTGCACAGCTAGGGGATCAAGTGATTTGTAGTGATGGATTAAACCTACATGTGAAGGTTCGAATCATGAAGATGGATAAGGATGCAGTTACTGGGGAAATGATCGAACATGTACCTCCGTCGACTGAATCGAATGTTCGCGTATGGATTGCTCAAAGCTTGCCCAAAGCCGATAAAATGGAACTGATTATTCAAAAAGGTACAGAGTTGGGTGCCATGAGGTTCACCCCATTTGTCTCTGCGCGGACGATTGTACATTATGATGCAAAGAAAGAAACCATACGAGCAGAGCGTTGGCAGAAAATCGCCAAAGAAGCTGCTGAACAAGCACACCGCTATCATGTTCCGCAAGTCGATCGCATACACACATGGGTTGAACTGCTAGAGCTTGCTCAAACCGCGGATGTCGCATGGATCTTTTTTGAGAAAGAAGAGCAAATGTCACTTCGATCTGCTATACGTCAAGCACTAGCAATCCCGACACTTCGAAACATCATGATGATTATTGGTCCAGAAGGTGGGTTCAGCGAACATGAGATTGCGCAAGCACAGCAAGCACATATAGCGTCCGTCTCATTGGGTAAGCGAATTCTTCGCACTGAAACAGCATCTTGGGTTGGGTTGACTTGTGTAGGGTACGAAACTGGTGAAATGGGAGGATAACCATTATGGCAACAGTAGCTTTTCACACATTAGGTTGTAAAGTGAATTTTTATGATACGGAAGCGATATGGCAATTATTCAAAGCGGATGGCTATGAGCAGATTGATTTCGAAAAAACCGCAGATGTATATGTGATTAATACATGTACCGTAACAAACACAGGAGATAAAAAAAGTCGTCAAATGATTCGTCGTGCGAT
>CAMCVV010000007.1 GCA_945881905.1 Paenibacillus alvei | reverse complement strand
TTTGCTTCTTATCATGAGTCACATGAACACGACCCAATCTGATCTGAGTATTGAGCAGTTGGTAGAAGCTTCCAAGCAAGTGAGATATGCAGCAGAAATGACACAACCCGCGAAAGAGAATCCTATTAACGAAGAACAAGTCAATGTGGAACAAGTGGCTATCGAACCTGCAGATGAGCAGTCGGTGAAAGATCGTGTTTTGTCCAAGAATAGCAAACTGAAAACCCCAATTGTAAAAGGAGTCTATAGCACTGCACACACGGCAAATGGACCTCGTCTCGAGAAGCTTCTCAAGTTAATGGATGAGACATCACTGAATGCGATCGTGATCGATGTGAAAGATGATTGGGGAAACATTACGTGGCGTACGACTAATCCTCAACTCGAAAGCATGGGAACTTCCAAAAAAATCATTGCGGATTTGCCGAAATTGATGAAAACACTAGAAGAACACGATGTGTACCCTATAGCACGCATCGTTGTATTCAAAGATACGATTCTAGCAAATAAAAGACCAGAATATTCTTTCCTTACAGCTGATGGGAAAATATTGAATAATCGCAAAGCTAAACCTGAAAGTTTCGTTAATCCTTACATGAAAGAAGTGTGGGATTATAACATTGAAGTCGCAAAAGAAGCTGCAAAAGCCGGCTTTAGAGAAATCCAATTCGATTATGTGCGTTTCCCTGAAGGTTTCGAGAAAATAGCTGATTCAGTAAGATACACCCGAAATGCGGATACTCGAATTGATGTTGTTGCTGGATTTGTAGAAGAAGCCAAAAAACAACTCAGACCTTATGGAGTGAAAGTTTCCGTTGATATTTTCGGCTATGCAGCTTCTGTTCCTGCTGCGGAAGGAATTGGACAAGATTTTGAGAAAATATCTCGTCATGTCGATGTCATCTGTCCAATGATTTACCCGAGTCATTATTCAACAGGATGGTATGGTTCTGTTGTTCCCGATGCTGCGCCTTACACGACAATCAATGGAGCCATTGTGGATACACACGAGAAGCTAGAAACTTTACGTCTCGAAGGGTTGAAACCTATCATTCGTCCGTGGATACAAGACTTCACAGCGAGTTGGATAAAAGGCTATATTAAATATAATAAAAATGAAATCGAAGAACAAATTAAAGCTTTGCGTAACAATGGTGTTGAAGAATTCTTGCTCTGGAATTCAGGGAATACCTATACACCGCTTGTGAATTACGATGTCCAATAAGACGTTTCTTCTATCGATCCCAAGTGGATCTAGTGGTGAATCAAGTAACCCGAGCCAGCCTTGATATATTTTTTTGCAATGATGGATAATTGAACACCTTCAGGTTTGACTAAATAATGTTGCTCTAGAAGTTCTTCTGCATATGAGAATGCTTGTTCATCGGATTCTGATATGACAATAAGTACATCTAGAGTAACTTTGTGTTGGGCTTCCATTCGGTACATGAACATCTGAGCATCCCCTTAAGTATCTGATACCTACATCTTTGATTATTGCGATAATCGCTGTGATAGTTCGTACAATTCATGATTAAATGCTCTTTTGGTATTGACGCACACATCGATATCTGTTGCTACGAGGTCACCTCTCATCACGCCACAGGCTTTAGACGACTGGCCTTCAATCAGCATGCGAACTGCGAAGTCTCCGAGACGGCTTGCTAGAATTCGATCGTTATGCGTAGGGCTACCTCCTCGCTGAATATGTCCAAGTACAGTTACTCGAGGTTCAATGCCGTTAGAATCGAATAATTGCCGCGAAATATCTTCCCCTTTGCCAGCACCTTCTGCTACCAGAATAATACTATGACGCTTTCCATGAGCAAAATTATCCTTCATTCGATTAGCAATTTCTTCCATATTATAAGGAATCTCTGGAACGATAATCGTTTCAGCTCCACTTGCAAGCCCAGCATATAAAGCAATTTCACCGCAATGACGACCCATGACTTCCACAACAGAAGAACGCTCGTGAGACGTCATCGTATCTCTTAATTTGTTAATCGCATCTACACAAATACTAACTGCTGTATCAAAGCCAATCGTAAAATCTGTGAACGGAATATCGTTATCAATTGTTCCTGGCAATCCCATTGTCCTGATTCCTAATTGACTGAGTTTATTTGCTCCTCGATATGAACCATCTCCACCTATAACAACAAGTCCATCGATTCCTCTTTTTCGCAAATTATCTGCACCTTGACTTTGACCTTCTGTAGTCATGAATTCCTTACAACGAGCCGTTTGAAGAATCGTGCCTCCTCTTTGAATGATATCTCCTACGCTACGAAGATCCATACGACGGATATCATCATTGATTAAACCAGAGTACCCTTTTTGCACAGCGTATACTTCCAAGCCATAATAGATTGCACTGCGAACGACGGAACGAACAGCAGCATTCATCCCTTGTGAATCACCACCGCTTGTCATGACTGCAATAGATTTCAATTTTTCCAACTTATTCTCCTCCTATTAAGTCTATAGGTAATTCGTTAAGATGTAGCGCGAATATATAATGAGTTGAGCATGAAAAACAATCGTGTGTTTGAACTTTTTTTCATGATCTCCATAGAAATTTGCTTCACTTGAACTTGATGCTTCACTTTAGGATCGGATAAATATAAGGCAAGTAAACCTTCGATAATCATCAGATGGAATTTTGGGTTTTCTAGGAACATGACACGTTCTCTTGCTTTATCAGCGATATGAGTGATACGACTTAACATGTCATCTTTACTTCGATAATACACACAGAAATTAAGATCCCCACCACGCTCATCTTCGTCTTGATCAATGAGGTAATCTAACAAAATATGTAACCCACACACATACGGGAAATACGCATCTTTGATTTCTTGATTGAGCGTTAATGTACCCTCCGCTTGGCTCGCAGCTTGAAATAACATGAATACCCCTAGAGTTGAACCTGTCGCAGCAGCGAACTCATTCCATGCTAAGTCTGGATGATGATGGCGGTGGATTTCCCACCAATTTCGCAATTCTTGTTCTCTCTTTTCTGAATGAATATGCTTGTACACTTGTAAATCAACATACAGATGAACGAACTCTTTAATCGAATCCTGAACAATCCCGTAAGCAGGTAACCTCTGAATACATGCTTGACATCTACGAACTAGCGCGACGAGATAGCCATTATCATCTTTTTCTGAATGAAATTCATAATAATCTTGCAGTACTGCATCAGGCTGTACCGCATCAAGCATCGATTGATGTAATCTACGAAAGTCAATGGGATCAAGCGAAGTACTCCGGTCACACAGATTATCTAAATAGTCGCTGATGGTTTGAAAAGCGACAATAAGCGGAATGAGGATATGACGCATCGATAGATTCGCTGATGCATAGATGGCTCCACCTTCACAATGAAACTTTTTGGCGATCAAACTATCCATGGCTTGTTTCTTTAATTCCGCATCATTGATACGTTGTGCGAATGTCTGCCATTCCTGGAGCTCTCTTTTCACAACAGGTAGAACGTATCGATACACACAATACATCATTCGAACGGGTCCCTGAGGGACAGATGAGTATTTGGGAACTCTTACTTTCAAATAAATACCCTCCATAACTCTCATTGGAGCTGAGAAAATTTAACCCGAATGTATTTTTGATTCTAAGTCTTGATTCGTCCTAAACCATAGATGTAAATCATTAATTTGACTAGCAAGATTTGCTATTTGGGTATTGAGTTCGCAGGAAATCGTGAAATTGTTTTCTTGATGAAGTTGATTCTGCTTTTCGATGATGATTGCTTCTCGTTTTTGGATTCGATTCGGTATTGTACCCCGAATGATCTCCCATTCATATAGGATCTGAGTACGTTCATCTTGTGAGATGGCTAACCATTCTTCCTCGATATCGGGGAGTTCGATATCCAACCTATCGTCGTATCGAAATCGTTTCTTCATTCGAATCAACTGATTCCTTCTGAAATTTCAAAGTTAGCATATACATCTTGGACATCATCATGATCTTCAAAAGCTTCCATCATCTTCAGTAATTTCTCAGCATGTTCATTTTCGACGAGTACGTAATTTTGTGGTATCCACCGAATTCCTGCTTGAGTGAATCGAAGACGCTGTTGCTCTAATTGATTCTTCACCATTTCGAATTGATTCGGATGTGTGAGAATGTCTATCGTTTCTTCTTGTTTAATGACATCATCAGCGCCGGCATCAAGCGCAACCAACATCAGTTCATCTTCGCCGAGTTCAAGTTTTTCGATGTCTACACTTAATACACCTTTTTGGTCAAACATATAGGATACACATCCAGATTCCCCCATATTCCCACCTCTTTTGTTGAAGATCGCTCTCACATCAGCAGCAGTTCGATTGCGATTATCTGTTAAGGATTTAACCATAATGGCTACGCCACCTGGACCATATCCTTCGTACATGATTTCTTCATAATCCACATCATCTGCATTAGATATCGCTTTCTTAATCGCACGCTCAATATTGTCATTGGGCATCTGGATTTGACGTGCATTATAAATAGCTGTTTTGAGTGAAAAGTTAGACTCCGGGCTTGGTCCACCTTGACGAGCTGCCGTATATATTTCGCGACCTAATTTGACGAATTGATTGTTTTTAGCTTGATCGGCTTTCCCTTTGCGATCTTTGAATAACTTGTATTTCATAACATAACGCTCCTTTACCTCACAATCCATGATCCATTTTACCATTGCAAGTACAAAACGGTCAAAAAAGTTTTTTGATCTCCAACAAATTCATCACTATAAAAAAACAGCACCGATTAAATCGGAAGCTGTTTGGGGGTTATTTGTGCTATGACACAATTTATAAGAGGGCTATCCCATTTTCTTATAATTTGGTGACGTTAGCAGCTTGAGGGCCGCGGTTACCGTCTGTGATGTCAAATTCTACGCTTTGACCTTCGTCTAAAGATTTGAAACCGTCTGTTTGAATTGCTGAGAAATGTACAAATACATCTTCTCCACCTTCAACTTGAATAAACCCATAACCTTTTTCTGCATTAAACCATTTAACTGTACCTTTCAAATGAACAACCTCCTAGAAATATCGTCATTGTTGACGAATGAAGAGATTATATCATTGAAAAACCAAAAAATCAACTGAATAGCTTTATTTTTTCTATAAAAATCTATTAAACTTGTAAAATATTAAAAATTATTAGTTATTTTTAGAAATTAAATCGTTTATCCTTTTCTAGGATTGATTTCACTTTCTCCATACGTTATGATGTGGTCAACTAATCATGTGAAATGGGTGTATCGAAGTGATCAAGAAAATCGAAATTTACAAAGTTGACAAGTGGAATATGATGAACATTGTTGTCCAAGGTTCAAAAATCGTGCTGACGGAAATAAGTGATCAATGGGGAGAAGAGTCTTGTACTTTTATCGGCAGACCTGCTTTATTCCGATGGGTAGAACAACGATTTCCTAAAGCAAACTATGAGGGCAAAGAAGATGAATGGGAAGTTATCATGCAACGATTTCATGAAGCTTAAGCTAGAAAGGAGAGATTCCTCATTACAGATTACTCGATGACATTTGTAATTGTTTCTTTTTGTTTAGCGTTAGTGCTGATCCTATCTCGTGAAAGTATTCCGCAACAGTTAAAAAAGTTCTTAGCTCTTTTTGCATTAGGCATGGTTGTGATTTCATTTTTGATCATATTCTTTAGTTTTGCGTATGCATCATGATATGACCGCACTTTATCCCGATGAAGTTTCCCTTACATAACTCATTTCGAAGACGGATATACTAGGCAAATACAACATGTTGATGTTTGTCTAGGGAGTGTGGGGTTTTTGATACAAAGAGCACTGATGATCATTTCAATTATTGGCTTAACGAGTTTACTTGTTTATGTAAACCCCCAAAGTAGTGTCAACACTTGTTTTCAACCATCGCAAAGGAGGATCGCTATGAATGAGATTATTGATCGCAAGCACATCCCGTTAGAGTTTCAATGGCATCTAGAAGATATGTATAAGAATCAACAAGCTTGGGATGAAGACTTCCAAAGTGCAAAACAATTCGTTCAAATGATTCGTAGCTTTGAAGGACAACTTCATCAAGCATCCGCTATTAAGCAATGCTTTGAACTCGAGGATCGCTTGGCGATGATGACTGAAAAACTTTATGTATTTGCGAATATGAAGCATCATGAAGATACGGCGCTGCCTGAGTACCAGGCTTTATCTGATAAGTCCAAAAAACTCAGTGTGGATGTAAGCGAATCACTTTCTTTCATTTCCCCGGAAATTCTTAGTTTGAGTAAACAACAGCTTGCTGAATTGCTTAACAACCCCGAGCTGAGTTTCTACAAAAAAACTTTAGAAGAAATGATCAAACAAAAACCACATACACTATCCAAAGACCAAGAAGCTTTGCTTGCACAAGCAGGTAACATCGCAAGTGCACCTAATACGATATTTGGGATGCTCAATAATGCTGACCTTACCTTCCCTACAATCAAAAACGATCAAGGAAAAGAAGTAGAGCTAACGCATGGCAATTATATTCAATTTCTTGAAAGTCGAGATCCAGAAGTTCGAAAGAATGCATTTCAATCCATGTACGCTACGTATGCCAAACAAAAAAACACACTTGCCGCGATTCTAAGTGCAAACATCAATAAAAATATATTTTATTCCAAAGCCAGAAAGTTCTCGTCTTCACTTGAAATGTCATTATTCTCAGACAATATCAAAAAAGAAGTGTACACGAATCTAATCGATACGATTCATGACTCGCTTCCGCTGATGCATCGCTATTTGCAACTTCGCAAAAAATTGCTAAAAGTCGACGAGTTACATATGTATGATTTATTTACTCCTCTCGTAGAAGAGTTCAAAATGGATATTTCTTATGTGCAAGCAAAGCAAATGATCAAAGAAAGTCTAGCACCTTTAGGCGAAGACTATATCCGAATTCTAGATGAAGGATTCAACCAACACTGGATGGATGTCTATGAGAACAAGAACAAGCGAAGTGGTGCCTATAGTTGGGGTGCTTACGGGACGCATCCTTACGTGCTATTGAACCACAAAGATAATTTAAATAGCATGTTTACTCTTACACACGAAATGGGACATGCGATTCACTCGCATCTATCTGATCAAAATCAAGCATATCGTTACGCCCAGTACACGATATTTTTGGCTGAGGTAGCTTCTACACTAAATGAAGCTTTACTGATGGATTATTTACTGAAACGAGTCAACGATCCCAAAGAGAAACTCTACCTGCTTACGTATTACGCAGATCAATTCAGAACTACCGTGTTCCGACAAACGATGTTTGCAGAATTCGAGATGATGATTCATGCTCACGCAGAGAACGGAGAATCTTTAACACCACAAGCTTTCAGTGACATCTTCTATACCTTAAACAAACAATACTATGGTGACATAGAGATCGATCAAGATATCGAGATGGAATGGGCGCGAATCCCTCATTTTTACAACAGTTTTTATGTGTACAAGTATGCGACTGGATTTTCCGCAGCAACCAGCTTTGCCAAACAAATCCTCGAGCAAGGAAAGCCTGCAGTCGATCGCTATCTGGGCTTCTTGAAAAGCGGAGGCAGTGATTATTCACTAGAAATATTGAATCGAGCAGGTGTAGATATGTCTTCACCCGAACCTATTCGTCAAGCCATGAGTGTGTTTCAAGCATTAATCGATGATATGGAGAAACTTTCATTAGAATAATATATGTATGTGGACCACAGATGAACATATCGTGGTCTTTTTTTTGCTTATTAATAAATATCTTGTAATTATATTAGTATGTTGCAACAATTATATATATCTATCGTCTATAGTAGTAAATAAGGAATTCTCTGGAGGGTTGAAAATGATCGCGAAAAGACTGATGTTTATGCTCGTTGTGCTGATGGTGATTACGTTAGTTTCTTCTGTGGCTTTAGCTGATTCATCGGGCACATCACAGAAAGGTCCATATCCCATTAAATTTGAAGGACTAACTCTGAATTTCAGTATTCCCCCAAAAATAGTGAATGGTCATCTTATGGTACCTTTAAGAGATGTCACGAATCAATTAGGAATCACCTTGAACTGGGATGCTACCCATCAAGCAGTGAGTGCGAGTAAGAACGGACTGAAGACTCTATGGAAGCTCGGCAGCACTGAGGTGACGGTTTCCAATAAAGATCAAAAATTACTTGAACAACCCATCCTATGGAGAAACCGGATGCTCGTTTCATTAAGAGACATCACCACTGTATTCGGGTATAACATTTCGTGGAATGAAAGTGCTAAGTATGTCTCCATTGCTACGCCAGGCCTTAAACTACCGCTTGTAGGTACCAAAGATCGACTTCTTGCTTTATTGAAAGAATCGATGTCTAATCCTAATGACATGCGCGTGATGGCGAAAGCGATGCCAGCGCTCACAGCTGATTCTGGAAATTCCACATCAAAAAGCGCGGATAGTGCTTCTGGCACTACTGGTTCTTTCTCACAAACCAATGTGCAGACAGCTGGTGTAGATGAAGCCGATATCATCAAAACCGACGGAACCTATATCTATAAAGTAAATCCCCAAAATCAAAATGTTGTGATCGCCAAAGCTGTTCCAGCAGAAAAGATGACCATTCTCAACACGATAGATTTCAAAGACCCGAACTTCTCACCGTTCGAGCTATATGTCGATAATAAATATCTGGTTGTACTAGGTAGCTATTATTCGGTGGATACCACGACCCCGCAAAATCAAGGAACATCACAAAAAAAAATGTATGTACCTCCTGGTCTATCCACAACTAAAGCAATGATCTATGATATCTCAGATAAATCCAAAATAAAGAAGATGAGAGAAGTCGAACTAGAAGGGAATTATGTCACCTCACGTAAAATCGGAAATTCACTGTATATGGTGACCAACAAATGGTTGGATTATTATACGATCATGAATCCGGAAGCTCAAGCTCAAGTTCCATTGACTCCACAATATCGTGATTCAAATCTAAAAACAGCGCAAGCATACACTGCAATTCCAATCAGTAAAATCAGTTATTTCCCGGAAGCGATTGTTCCGAATTATGTACTTGTCGGAGCTATCGATCTAAGCAATACCACTGATGCGGTTCAGATCAATTCCTACTTAGGTTCAGGTGATAATGTCTATGCATCACTAGACCATCTGTATGTCGCTATGAGTGAGTCGCAATATACTTCTGCTCCTGTGCCCATGGTTAAACCTGCAGCCGGTGACGCAGCGATCTCACTGATAGATATCATGCCGACACCTGTAGAAACCAATACGCTAATTTACAAATTCAAACTGAATCCAAGGTCTGTAACGCTCGTCGCCAACGGCAAAGTACCAGGAACCTTGCTTAACCAGTTCTCTATGGATGAATATGAAGGGTATTTACGTATCGCGACAACCAAAGGAAATACATGGGGCAATGAAGGAACCCCTTCTACGAATCATGTGTATACTTTGGATGCAGAGATGAAATTAACTGGGAAACTTGAGAACCTAGCACCCGGTGAGCGTATATATTCTGTGCGATTTATGGGGAAACGCGGATACGTGGTTACATTCAAAACCGTCGATCCTCTGTTCGTGATCGATTTAGCTAATCCCTCCGCACCTCGAGTGCTTGGTGAATTAAAAATACCTGGCTATAGCAGTTACTTGCATCCATATGACGAGAACCACATCATCGGATTCGGTGTAGATACTGAAGAAATCGTGAATGAGTGGGATCCCGAAAAAACGAAGATTGCGATTACACAAGGTATGAAGATCGCTGTGTTCGATGTCACGAATGTGAATAAACCGATTGAAAAATTCAAAGAATCGATCGGCGTTCGCGGCACTCACTCCGACTTGCTGTATAATCACAAAGCACTGTTGTTCTCCAAAGAGAAAGAGCTTCTCGCTTTCCCAGTGATGCTCTACGAAGCAAGTACCGAACAGAAAGATTCTAGACAATATGGTAAGCTGACTTTTCAAGGCATGTACGTCTATCAGTTCAATCTCATCAAAGGGTTTCAACTCAGAGGTCGCATTACGCATATGACTCCAGCAGATATGAAGAAAATGGAAACTGACTATTACGGGATGAATTATGTGCAGCGAGGTTTGTACATTAATGATGTTCTCTACACCGTGTCTGATGACACGATCAAAGCGAATCGATTATCCAACTTAGAAGAAATAGCACAAATTACAACCAAGTAATGCTACGCAAATATTAAAGACAATGCGACAGCTACGATACTTCCCACACATGAGCTGATGAAGTTCACTGTATCATTATTCATCCACGCATAGCCGCGAATGAGAGAAGCCTGATGTGCACAATGCATCGGCTTTTCGATTTCTTGGCGACATGCTGCACAGCGGTACATGACTTGCCAATAAGCACCTAGCCATGAATCGGCGAGAGAACCGATGAGTCCTGCACAAGTGCTGATCACTAGAAGTGAGATCCAGTGAATCGAAGGATCCGATAGTGAATCCGTTGCTGAATTCCCAGCGAATGGGATGAAGAACGCAGCAAACACGCCTATACACAGTCCACCTGCAATCGATGCAATCAGCCCTAATCGGCTTATTCCACCAGAAGTCCCTGCAGGAACTGTTCGGAATGAGGCTACAGAAATAGGAGGTGATGTGCTCATCCCTCCTATTTCCGTAGCCCATGTATCTGCATTCACAGTTGACATTGCACCAAGAAATAACCACCACCAGAGAGGATTCGGCCATATCGCATTACCTATGCAAGCAATAAGTCCAGCGCCACCATTCGCCAACACTTGAAACGCATCTCGATTGGCACCTTTGGCATAAAGATGCTCCGCAGCTCGTTTGCGATGAGGCTTTAATTTCGATGCTAATGTAGACGTAATGAAGAAAACAAGCAAAGTACCAAACCAAGCCAAATTTCCAAGTGCATATAAAATTGTGCCTACAGCGATTGCAGCAAGCACACCTGACTTAGATAGCGATCTACGATCATACGCGATACCTGCGATCAAGAAGCTTCCGATAAAGCCCACTATCCAGTTATCTAACAAAAACCACAACGCACTAATCACGATACCTCCAACTCATTCGTATTCAAGCAAACATTGATTCATCATACATGTTATGGTTCCGCTGTAATCCGTCCTTCTTCATCGATCTGCGCTTCACTGGATATGCGATCTAGACGTTCGAAGAAACGTTTGCTTAAGAAAGGTGTCATCACCTGCGGCTTCGCAGATTTCGTCAGAATAGGGACTAATTGCAGGTCACATCCTTCTTTTAAGCAAGAGGCTTGAAGAATCACACTTTCCCATGTGAGAGGAAATTCATTTGTTGTGAAGATGAAATTTCCTAAGCTGTACGCAATCCACTTTCCTTTGTACTGTTCGAAGCTTTGCACCACATGCGGATGACTACCAACAATTAAATCCGCACCTGCATCTACAAAACGATGTGCTAATTCGATCTGCTTGGCAATCGGTTTATCTTCTCTTTCTTTGCCCCAATGCACAAGAACGATAACCAGATCAGCTTCTTTCTTCGCATCTTCAATCTTTTGCACAGGTATTACGTAATTATATGTATCTGCTACACCAGGTTTATTCAATCCAGCTTTAGCAAACTGGTCATTAACGACATGCGTAAATCCAAGAAAAGCAACACGTAAGCCTTGCATATCGATCACTACTTTCTGGAATGCATCCTGTGCATCTTTACCTGCACCTACATGAAGAATCCCTGATTGATCGAGTGCTGTTAACGTATCTGTAAGTCCTTGGATCCCATAGTCCATGACATGATTATTCGCTAAATTAACTAGTTTAATTCCAGCTTCAGCTAATGCTGGCAACGCGAGTGGAGAACTTTTATACTGATATAATGCTGTTGATGCTTGTTCATGTGTGGTAATCGGTGTTTCCAAATTCCCTACAGCAATATCCGCTTGCTGTAAGTAATCCAACACATCTGTATATGGATAATCATACCCATTCGCAGTAAGGATTCGCTCTACGTTACTCCCTAGCAAAATATCGCCAACAAATGAAAGCGTGACTGGTGCAAAAGTTCCGGATTCAAGAATCACGCTATCCTCGTCTGCCTGTGGTTGATGGTCCACCTTTGGAGTAAACTTCACAGGTGCTTCGGGCTTATCGATAGAAGTGGGATCTGCAGTCGGCAATGGCTTCGCTTCGTCTTGCAATTTCTCAATCATATCAGAAAGATATGAGAATTTCTGGGTCCACTTACTGCTTTGATCTACGACGACATACAGTCCTATCCCAATCACAGCCGAAGTCAGCGTAATCAATCCATAGAATAAAATTCCTTTAGAGATGACTCGGAGGGAAGCGGATGAACGGATGTTATTATTCTTTCTCGAATTTCGCTCTGATCTAGGTTCCAAGAAAAAGTCTCCTCTATAGCCAAATTCTAAAAGGCCTTATTGTCAAATTATATCAGAAAACGTTACTTATATTAACTCTTATTTTATGTATGTTATCGCGCAATCGTATATAATGAATGAAGTAATATCAATAACATATTCAGAAAGCGGTGTGATGTTGGAGCAAACAGCTATCATCTCTGATATTCATGGAAATCTTGTTGCACTCGAAGCAGTTCTAGCTGATATCCGACAAAGAAACATCAAGAGAATTCTCTGTCTCGGAGATCTTGTTGGTAAAGGACCCCATCCTGCAGAAGTCATTGATGAAGTCCGTTCTACATGTGATGCTGTCATCCAAGGGAATTGGGATCTAGGCATCAACAATCCTCAAGAATTGCTAGAAGGATTATGGCTTCAACAACACATTGGCAATGAACGCCTGCACTACTTAATGACTCTCCCTTTTTATATTGATTTCCACTTAAGCGGTATGAAGTTTCGCATGTTTCACGCTTCTGCGAAAAGTGTATATCATCGTGTGACCCGAGATGCACCTATCTCGGAACTGCAAGCAATGTTTGCACAAATCGATCGTAAACAACATAGGGAACATAGCCAGCACAGCGAGCCTGATGGACTTGCGCTATATCCCCAAAGAGCTGAACATCGTCAACTTCCTGATGTAGTCGGATATGGAGATATTCATGTCCCATATTTGATGTCTCTTGATACCCCTTGGGCAGACAGCATAGTCAACGCTTCTTATCGAGGTCGACACATATTGAATGTTGGAAGTGTGGGGTTGCCTTATGACGGTATTCCACAGTCAAGCTATGTGATCATCGAAGGGGACTACGGGAGCACCGTCACATCACCGTATAGCATTCAATTTATTCGCGTGCCCTATGATATCGATAAAGCAATCGCATATGCACGTACCGCACAAATGCCAGATTTAACTCGCTATGCAACTGAATTACGTACAGCATTGAACCATTCGCAAAGCATATTCCCTTGAAGGGCGGATAACCTTACACTTGCGCAAACAACCACCTGTGCTATTCATCATGAATGAAAGCAGAGATGGTTGATTGATGATACCTGAAGTGGAATTTTGCTTCTATTGGAACTGATTCACCGCGTTGATCGGTTGGTACGTATTCAGGAATGTTTTCGCGGTTTGATCATTCATCGTTGGAACTTGGTATTGGCCTTGTTGATTCATCATATAAAAAGTTTCAAATGCTTGATTGGCGCATGCGATCGATTGATTCATCAACATGTGTCTAAGATTAGGATCCGCACACTCTAGAGAAGCAGACATCGCGTTTTTTGCACTGTTTTTGTGAAGAATAAGTAGAGCTGATAAGATTTGTTGATCATTGAAGCGGCCTTTCATTTGAGGCGATACTTGTGGTGGTTGTTGTAACCCGTAATGAATATCTTGATAGGATGTTTTTTCTAGGTTATTCATCATCTGGGTTTGCGTCATCGGTGATCCTGCTTGTGCAGCTTGGTAATTATGTGTATAACTGACTAATTGATTATACGATTGAATCATATGTTGCATTTGACGATCGATGAGGCTCTTGACTTGTCCATTATGTGCTTGTTCGGCATAGAGAGATAGGTGGTTGATCAAGTTGATTTGTTCGTTCAAACTCTCATGGACTTCCATCGTTTCATGTGCTCCAAATGTCATACGTGCACAACTCCTCTTAATTTTAATGTGGTGTTACCATTTGATATTATTGCCAATAATAAGTAATCTTATACGTGTTACCTTGAAAGCAGGAGATCGCATGGTTCGTTGGAAATTGAATTTAATGGTGTTGTGCTTCGGACAATTTCTTGTGATGGCGAGCATGACGATGATCGTCCCTTTTCTCCCCTATTATTTGCAAGAATTAGGATTGACAGACCCCTATCTCATTGCCAAATGGGCAGGATTTATTTTTGCTTCAAGCTTCGTGACTTCTTTCATGTTTCAACCGCTTTGGGGAAGTCTAGCAGATCGTTATGGAAGTAAAATCATGTTGTTGCGTTCAGGATTTGGTATGGCGATCGTGATGACGTTGATGGGGTTTGCGACGAATGCTTGGCAATTGCTCATTCTGCGAACGCTTAATGGAGTTGTTTCTGGATATAACCCTGCTGCAACATCATTTATTTCAATCAACACACCTCCAGATCGCATTGGATTTGCTTTGGGAACCTTGCAATCAGGTGGCGTCGCAGGTATCATTATGGGTCCTCTCATAGGTGGTTTATTAGCTGAATGGATCGGATATCGCTATATTTTTTATGTGACAGGTATTCTGTTGTTTCTCGCTGCATGTTTGACTTGGTGGCTTGTCAAAGAAACCGAATTTATCCGCCCGAAATCCACTCTCCTACCTACGAGTGTACGTGTAGGTTTTCATCAATTAACGAAGATCACGCAAATGCCTGTTCTGTTTTCGATTACGTTTGCTATTCAATTTGCTTTACTGATGACGATGCCAGTTATGCCTTTACTTGTAAGTGAATTACACGGTCCCGGAGCTGGTCTCGCTTTCTATGCTGGGCTGGTTACTTCGATTACTGGATTCTCGAACATGATTGCATCGACATGGTTCGGTCGATGGTCTGATCGAATCGGTTCTGAGCGCATCTTAGTCGTCTGTTTGCTTGGTGCAGGATTGATGTTCATTCCTCATTTCTGGGTTCAAGATATTTCCCAATTATTTATCGTGAGGTTTCTGCTAGGGATATGTATCGGTGGCCTTATCCCTACAGTAAATAGCTTGATTAACACCCACGCGCCAGATGGCATGAAATCACTTGCCTATGGGTTTAATTCAAGTGCAGTTAGTTTAGGTAATATGTTAGGACCGATTATAGGTGGTGCGATCTATGGGGTATTTTCGATTCGCGAAATGTTCCTGATTGCTGCGGGGTTGATGCTGGTGAATGCTGCTTGGACGTATGTGCGATTGTGGAAGAAAGATCTGTCGAAGAACAGTTCGGGTAATAGCTAAAAGTCATCACTGATTTCCAATATGTTTTATGATACATAAACGAACACAGATACGTGTTTGGCTACTTGACTCGAGCTATCGCGAGTCCATCATAAGCAGGTAATAGCGTGCTGTCGAGTCGCGGATCTGTTGCAATGCGTTGGTTGAACTCTCGCATCGCGAGTACCGCAGCTTTGTTCTCTTGAGGATTCATTGTTTTACCATGCATGAACGTATTATCCCCAATAATAATCGTACCGGGATTCGCCAATTGCAATGACATCTCAAGATAATTCGGGTAGTTGACTTTATCTGCATCGATAAACACAAGATCGAAGCGCGCCTTCATCGCTACAAGCTCTCGTAGATGAATTAACGCTTCGCCTATGCGATATTCAACTTGCTCCCCAAACCCTGCCTGCATAAGATGATGCTCTGCTATAAGTGCGAACTGTTCATTTCGTTCGAGTGAAGTGAGTTTGCCGTCCGCCTGTAAGCCTCGTGCTAAGCATAATCCGCTATAGCCGCCTAATGCACCAATTTCAAGTACATGCTTGGCACCGCTGATCTTGACGAGCATCGTGAGAAGCCTACCGTAGCCAGCAGCAACCGAGATTTCTGGCATACGATGTAGACGTATCGCGTCTTTCACTTGCTCTAATTGTGTATCAAGCACAAACAATGTTTCGATATAGCTTTCTGGACTTAATGGTTCCATTCGTCATTACTCCTTTAAGGTGGGTACCTTTCATTTTGTTGCCTTGCAATTCGTTAATCGCTCCGTTAAGCTTAGTTATAAGATGATACCCTCATCGGGCATTTGATCCATTCACACAATTGAGGAAATATTGTTAGTTTCAGATGCACTTGTTGATCTTATCTATATACTTTGAGCTGAATGAACAGGATGGTTGAATGCGATGTATACCTTAGATTTAATAGCTACTGTACCTATGGGATTAGAATCCGTTGTTGCCCGAGAAATTCGTGAACTGGGATATGAAGACTTGCACGTTGAAAATGGTCGTGTTACGTTCAAAGGTGACCTCTTAGCGATCTGTCGGACAAATCTATGGTTGCGCACCGCAGATCGTATTCTCATCCAAATGGGTCAATTCGAAGCGCGCACCTTCGATGAGTTGTTTGATCACACCAAAGCTATCGATTGGTCAGCATGGATTCCCGAGCAAGCTTCATTTCCCGTAGATGGACGTTCACATAAATCTGATCTATCTAGTGTACCCGCTTGCCAAGGAATCGTCAAAAAAGCAATCGTCGAGAACCTCAAGCAACGATATCACCAGGAATGGTTCGAAGAAACAGGCCCTCGCTATGTCATCGAAGTCAGTATGTTGAATAATATCGCAACACTGACACTTGATACCACAGGACCTAGCTTACATAAGCGCGGTTATCGCAAGATGGTGACAGAAGCTCCATTGAAGGAAACGATGGCTGCTGCAATGGTACTCCTGAGTCGATGGCGTGTTGGTCGTCCGTTGTACGATCCGTTCTGTGGATCAGGGACGATTGCAATTGAAGCCGCAATGATCGGTTGGAATATTGCACCAGGTTTGCGGCGAAAGTTCGCAAGCGAGGAATGGTCTCTTATTGCGCTCGAGATGTGGGAGCAAGCACGCGAAGAAGCCTACGATGCCATATGCGACGATGAGCCGCTAGACATTGTCGGAAGCGATATCGATCCCCATGCAATCGAAGTTGCGCATGCAGCTGCTCGTGCAGCTGGCTTCACCAATCAGCTTAGCTTTCGCGTAGAGCCGATCGCTGACGCATGTCCACGAGGTGACTACGGTGTGCTCGTCACGAATCCTCCATATGGCGAAAGACTTGGTGACCAGCGCGAAGCCGAGTTAGCGCTACACGAGCTCGCAGAATTAGTTGTACCCCTGCCTTCTTGGAGTTTGTTTGTGCTTACACCTAGTCGACAATTCGAAAGCTATATGAATCGACAAGTGAACAAGAAACGCAAGCTATTTAACGGTCGGATCGAGTGTCACTTCCTCCAATATTTAGGACCGCTACCTTCATTGAAATCAACAGAGGATAAACGTATTTAGTGAATATTTACAATAATAGCTACGCGATGGTACGCTAATCTTTTCCAGAACACATTTTCAAATCAAGGAGGAATCATATATGAAAATAGCTGTTACAGGTGGCACTGGGTTTATCGGAAATCATTTAGTTCGTTATTTGCGCGAGCAAGGCAACGAAATTATTATCATTTCTCGTTCATGGCAGCCTAGCAAGCATAGCGATGTGCAACTCGTTACGTGGGATCAATTGAAAGCAAATCCCCATCAACTCGAAGGAATCGAAGCCATCGTTAACCTTGCTGGTGAATCCATTAATCAGCGATGGACCCAAGCGCACAAATCTCGTATATTGCAATCCAGGTTGTTTGCTGCAGATCGCATTGCGCAACTCGTTGCAACGTTATCTCAAAAACCGCATGTCGTCGTCAACGCTTCGGGCATGTCGATCTATGGTACTTCACTTACTGAAACGTTCCATGAACAAAGCCCTCACCGTATTCATGATTTCTTATCTACCGTATGTCAAAAATGGGAAGAAGATGCCGATCGCATCTTGCAAGTTCGTTTAGTGAAAATACGCATCGGCATCGTATTAGGCAATGATGGTGGTGCATTCCCTAAGATGGCTTTACCTTATCGTATCGGTATAGGTGGTAAAATAGGTAGTGGTCAACAATGGAATTCCTGGATTCATGTGGAGGATATGGTGAGATTAATTGAATTTTGTATCCAAGATCAGCACATCACGGGTGCAGTCAACGCTACTGCGCCTCATCCTGTTACGAATGATCAATTCGGTCGAATTCTTGCCAAAGTATTGGAACGTCCTCATTGGTTTCCTGTACCGGCTTGGATCATGAAAACCATATTTGGCGAGCTATCGACCTTACTTCTCGATGGGCAACGCGTCATTCCAAAAGTTCTACAAGATCATGGATTTGAATTCAAATATCCTACATTAGAGCAAGCGTTGAGACAGTTAAGTAAACCCTCGAGTTAGATGATTGGCGCAAGTTAGACAAATAGGCATAAGCCTCGTTCACCTCTGGTTTCACATGCATATGATGTTGAGGTAAGTGAGTCGCCAACAAACAGACGAATGGAGGAATAACCAATGGCTTGTATTGGAACTGGTATTTCTGCTACTCCTGGATTAGCGCTTGGAAGTCTATACACATCAACTGGAATCATCTTAGTTCTATTTATTTTGTTGGTCATCGTCACGCGCACTTTTGTATAAAACCATCAACACGCAAGCAATCAGATCGTTAGAAAAAGCGGGGGTTCTTAGCGACATCCCCGCTTTTTTCACATGATACTTTTTCTCGATATGAAGCTAAGTATTAGCATTCAAACGATCAGTCTGATCTCATGCTGTGAATAATCTTTTGTCCAATACATATCTCCACTTCGATGCACTTCAGCTCCGATTTGTCGTAACTGATAGATCATTTGCTGTCTCACTGTGTCATCAGCAAACCTGAGGGTAAAGTGCTTGATCCCTACACGATATGGCTCAGGCGTAAGAGCATTCAACCCTTGCCAAGTATTAAGACCCAAATGATGATGGTAGCCACCATTAGAAATGAATATCGCTTGCGACCCAAATCGAGCTGTGACTTGATAGCCAGTCCCACGATGAAGCAGGTCGATCCGTCTGATGAAGAATCTTCAATCCCACCATGTCTTGGTAATAACGAAGGGATCTTGTCAGATCTAACACTTTGATGTGTATTTCACTCACATACGTGATCGGTGATCGATGAAATTCCACGAGACGTGTCCCCCTCATCGTTATTTGATATATTTCAGCGCTTTGAGAATCACTTCATCTTCTGTCGTTCCTGTAAGATAACGACCATTGACATAGATGAAAGCATGTCGAGAACAGGGCCCGCAATACGATTTGCAACCGATTCGAATCGTAGCATCAGGTATGATTGCTTGCAGCTTGGATACAATGGATTTGATCTTCGTGTGTTTGCATTTATCACATACCCGTATGTCATTAGCCATTTAATGATCCCCATGATTACCTTGAATTGGATTTGTAACCATAAAACCTTCTTGAGGTTCATAGAAATAGTCAATGCGCACTCCATCTAATAAGGGTTCGAGCCGATTCAACAGCAACTGAATACCATGATCGGAATCAACGATGACATCATCCTCACTTGGTGTGTCTAGTCCTAATGAATAATGAGCGTGATCTCCATGGCTATGGCTGACTTGTACTCGAACATACAGTCCTTTGTTCTCTTCATGAAGCAGTTCTTTTTGCAGCACTTTTGCTGCGTTACGAGATATTCTTGCTTTCATATGAATCTACAACTCCTGCGTTCAATTTTTAATACAATATGATTCTATAGGTGTACTTGCATCATACCGATGAGTTGGATACAAGTCAATATTCAACCGATCGAAGAAATCATTCAACATCACAACAACTATTGCCATTTTATCTCAATATCTTTACTATGAAAAGGAGTGAACTTGATTTTTATTATAATTTACATCATAGGAGAGTGCCAGAAATAGATGATCATCATGAAAAGTAAAGAACAAATTGATAAAATGGCTAAAGCTGGAGCGCTGCTAGCGCAGTGTCACCAAGAAATTGCTAGGATGATTCGTCCCGGCATCACCACGTGGGAAATCGATCAATTCGTCGAAGGGTATCTGCATGATCATGGAGCTATTCCAGAACAAAAAGGTTACCGTGGATATGAGTATGCGACATGTGCATCTATTAATGATGTCATCTGTCATGGATTCCCGAATAAAGAACCTTTGGTTCAAGGGGATATTGTAACGATTGATATGGTTGTCAACTTAGATGGATGGCTAGCAGATTCAGCATGGACATATGCGGTTGGACATATCTCAGAAGTTGCAACGAAGTTGCTTGCGGTTACCCAAGAGTCGCTTTATCAAGGTATTGCTCAAGCCATCGTCGGTAATCGCATCGGAGACATCTCACATGCCATTCAGACACATGCCGAAGCACATGGTTTTTCGGTCGTCAGAGATTTCATTGGTCACGCAATAGGTCAAGTCATTCATGAAGAACCGGCTGTTCCCCATTATGGCCCTCCAGGTCGAGGACCCCGTCTGAAAGAAGGTATGGTCATTACGATCGAACCGATGTTAAATGTTGGTGCGTATTATTCCAAGATGGATTCAGATGGTTGGACAGCAAGGACCTTAGATGGCAGTTTGTCAGCACAATACGAGCACACCATAGCGATTACAAGCGAGGGACCACTGATTTTAACCCAACAATAAAAATGGAGGATATCCTATGATTTCATTTTATCAAAAGTACTGGAGAACTGTATTCGATATTACACTTCTCGTAGTAACCGTCTATGTATTCATGTTGGCATTCAGTTATATCTATCGCATCGCTACACCTATTTTTTTGGCGTTATTTATTTTTGCTATGATAGAGCCTCTAGCTAAATTCCTACATCGCAAGAAACTGCCGAAGACGCTTGCAACGACCATTTCGATGCTTGTCTTTGTAACATTCATTCTAGGCGCAATCATTGGAACAGGTATCATTTTTACTAATCAAGTAGGTAATTTGATTATCAGAATTGAAACATATACCTTTGACTTCAAAGACCAATTATTGGTCATAGTGCAAAATGTCGTTGGACATATGAACGCTTTACCTGCTGATTATGTAGAGAAATTCCAAGAAATTGCTACGCAAATCATTGAGAAATCATCTTCTGTTGTATTGACTTTCCTAAAAGGGTTAGTCGGCACGCTCACTTCTGTTTCTACGTTTATTTTTCAATTTGCGGTAGGGATGATCCTTGCTTTTTTCCTAAGTATCGAAATCGATGCTTGGAAAAAAATCGCTAAAGAAAAAACACCAAAAACGTTTAAAACCATTTTTTTCTTTTTGAAGGAAAATGTACTCAAAGGGATCGTCTCTTACCTCAAAGCGCAAATGATCCTGGTTTCACTTACGGTTATGGTGATCTTTATCAGTTTATTGCTCCTCGGTGTAAATAATGCATTCTCGATTTCGTTACTTGCTGCATTCTTTGATATTATTCCTCTGCTAGGTGTGTCTACTGTATTTATTCCTTGGATTATCTATTTATTGATTGTTAAGCAAGTGAGTCTCGCACTCTGGCTCAGTGGATTGCTTCTGTTCGTCATTCTTGTCAGACAAGTGCTAGAACCCAAAATCACTGGTGAATCACTAGGTGTATCTGCCTTCACCATGCTTTCGTTTATCATCATTTCTGTTTCTATATTTGGCGTTATCGGACTTGTCATCTCTCCGATTCTACTGATCACGATCAAAGCGTTGATTGATCAGGGCTACTTGAAACTGTGGATTCGTAAACCCGATGAAGAGTACCCTGCGGATTGATGGATGCCTTGCACCTAGAGATGTTTCCTTAAAAAGAAACATCTTTTTTTGATTTTTTACGTGTCTTACTTGAAATACCTCACATATTGTGTTATATTAAAACCGAGTAATAGCAATGGTTTCATGGAATAAGGAGGTAAACTGATGAATTCATTTGTACAAATCGCTCATGGCGATGAAATGATTCGTGTCGAGATGACGATCAAGGAAGCACTCGCTTTAACCGGGTCCAAGTTCCCACAGAATCACCAACTTGAAACAGGAGCTATCAAAAAACTCAAACAATCCATCGAAGATAAAATCATCACATTGAAATAGACATCGCACTGAGCCTCATTCGACCTATTGAACTGAGCAGCAAGCAACCCCTCTGAGTACATTCAGAGGGGTTGCTTTTGGGAATATGCAGTTCATGACGATGCCATCGCTCCAATTGATGTCAACGCCGATCTCATGACACTCATTCGATTGCGCTTGTGGTATCGACTTCATCATCATAAACCATGGAAAGTAGAGAAGCCGCTTGCTTGGCTATACGCCTTGCCTCATCGATTGAATCTGCTGTACTCAATGCGACTGCCATGCGTCGCCCAGGTTTGGTGGACGGTTTCCCAAACACACGCACTTGAGTGTGTGGAAGCGCCAGTGCTTGCTCGAGACCGAAGATATAGAATGAATCACTATCGCGATCCGCTTTCAATGTATAGGAGGCACCAGGGCTTACGAGCTTAACCCCAGGAATCGGAAGTCCAAGGATAGCTCGCGCGTGTAAAGCGAATTCGCTCAAATCCTGTGTCACCATCGTCACCATACCTGTATCATGGGGTCGAGGAGATACTTCACTGAAATAAATGCCTCGTGCAGTCAAAAATAATTCAACGCCGAATAACCCATATCCACCTAATGCATCCGTAATCGTTCTAGCGATATCCTGCGCATCTATGAGCTGCTGTTCGGTCATGTGGTGAGGTTGCCAAGATTCGATGTAATCGCCGTCCTTCTGGATATGGCCAACCGGTGGACAAAATAGCGTGCCGCTTGCCGAACACACAGTAAGCATCGTGATTTCTGAGTCAAAATGGATAAACTCTTCCACGATCACTCTTGTTTTGCGCGCTCTTCCACCTTCAAGCGCTATGTGCCAGCAAGTCGCAATATCTTCGCTTGTCCTGCATACGCTTTGACCTTTACCTGAGGAACTCATAATCGGTTTGATCACACAGGGTAAACCAATCGAAGTCACTGCATCACGAAGTTCCTCTAAACTATCGGCGAAAGCATATTTCGCTGTAGGTAGTCCTAACTGCTCTGCTGCAAGTCTACGAATCCCTTCACGGTCCATCGTTAGGCGAGAAGCTCTTGCTGTGGGAATAATGTGATACCCTTCTTGCTCTAGCTCGACAAGCACATGTGTCGCAATCGCTTCGATTTCAGGTACGATGAGGTCCGGTTTCTCTTGTTCAATCAATTGACGTAACGCTTCGCCATCAAGCATATCCAACACAAATGAATGATGAGCGACATGCATGGCTGGTGCATGGGCGTATCGATCAACAGCAATGGTCTCTACACCAAGACGTTGTAGCTCGATGACTACTTCTTTACCGAGTTCTCCTGAACCTAGGAGCATAACGCGGCGAGCATGTAGGCGATAAGGTGAACTGTACATCTGATAACCTCCGACCGTTTTGTAAAGTGAAATAACCATTTGATGCATATGAGTTCATCATAAGTCCTCGTTTCAATGGTCATTCTCTGAACTTTTTTATATTATAAAGGATTATGATGCGTAAAGATAGCTACGTCCCTATGTCTTATGCAGGAGATGATGTCTGGTTTACATCTAGATGTGGAATCTGATAAAGATATGATGTTTTTGTGATCACGTATCATCTTCGCGAGGACATATATTTCGTTAAGCCCATCCACATCCAACATACCAAGTGATACATCTTATCTTGCCAATAAATCATCATACGTTTGCTATGTTCCAAATTGATAGGTTATACTTATCAAGAGTTTATTTATGCTAAGGAAGTGCAACTATGGAACGCGAACAGATGAATCGAGTCGAAGACATGCTAGGTCAATTAATCAAAATGGTAGGTGAAGGAAATCGTAGACTGATCACTCTAGAAGAGAAATGCGACAAATATGATGAATGGTTCCATAAAATGAATGAACGGTTCGATAAAATAGACAGTTTACAAGTCGACATCTCACACATTGATAAACACGTACAAACTTTAAATGCAAAGCACGTGGACCATGATCACATGTTCGATATGTTAATGAGAAAATCTTTTGAATCCGACTGGGAAACCAAAGAGATGAAAAACCAGATATCTGCGTTAGGCGCATAAAAAAGATAGGAGCTCTCCTATCTTTTTTTATGTACGTAAAGTTCCACTGAACAGTTCATAGATTCTACATAGATTCCTACAAACACTTACATCATACGATAATGACAGCATGCACCTTGCCAGGACCGTGGATCCCAATCGTCAGATCATTCTCAATATCTGCACTACGACTAGGACCTGTAATCAAATTGATCGATGAAGGTAAATGCCGGACATCAGGATATGTGTGTCTCAAGCGATCGAACATCTGCCCCATGCGAGTAACCACTTGATCAGCGCGAAATATCGCGAGTAATATGTCAGGTAACAAGCTAACAGATCTACCTTGTGCACCTTGCGCGAACAGTGTCAAGGTTCCTGTGTTCGCGATAGCGTATTCTGGCCAAACGATACCGAGTTGACATCGTTCGGCTGCAGTCAAGAGCGGGCTAAGCTTAGCCTGCTCTTGTGCTGAGGTTGCAAGCGCCCTCGCGTCCGCTTCTGCAAGCGCAGCTGCGCTTTCGAGCTTGCTCAGCTCCTCCGGAGCAAGCTCTCGCCATGGCACCAGCGCTACGCCTGCTTGTGCCATAGCTGCTTCGATACCGAGCCCATGCAAAGGCTCGGTATCCCACATCACAGCGCGAGTAACACCGAACTCGCGACAGATGTGCTGTACATACGCTTGAATCGCTTGTTCAGCATCTGCTTGCTTCACCAACAGAACTTTGCCCGTCAATGCTGTCCAGTTCGATATGAATACATCCAGATTCTCCTCAGGTGATAACGAAATTGCTTCATAATGCTCAGGCACTCCTCGATATGGGTGCACAGGAGCAACAGCAAGTGGCTCCTGACGACCCAGACGCTGAGCGATGTGTTGCATAAATACCTCACGTCCAACCATGTGTCCAGTTCGATTACTCACATCCATCAACTCCTTTATGTTCAATACCCTTTCCTCACCCGATGGCTTAGATTCACACGTAACTTATGATCGAGACGATCATGAAGTCGATAAGGTTCATTCACTCCATTCTTGATCGCGAATCGCTTTCTCTTGACGTCCAATCTGCTGCGCAGACAGCGAGCTTGATGCTCGTGTGAGCGGTGTATCGATACGGTCCTGTTCCTTCAGTTCGTGTTGTAAGGTTTCCCACCGGTCCCGGAAGGATTGCTTCGGCTTCATCGGTAAATACCGCGACTGCGTCCAACCGGATAGTGGCGGCGGTGTGTGCTTGATGAAGCCATCACGTAGGAAAGGCTTCTGCAAATAATACACCGATTTCGCTGCTATGCGGTACAACGTCACATGACCAAATGCAGTTTGAAAAGAACGGAATGCGATTCGTTCAAGTGGTGACGTTAATTTCATTTTCACTTTACGATGACGTAATTGTACCAACATGTCATGCAAAGGGATTTTCACAGGACAAGCTTCATAGCAAGCTCCACATAGACTTGAGGCGTACGACAATTGTCCCGCTTCCTTCATATCTTGCTGAATCAGTGGAGTCAACACAGCTCCAATTGGACCACTGTACACACTGCCATACGCATGTCCGCCAATATGGCGATACACTGGGCACACATTTAAACAAGCTGCACAACGAATACAGTTCAACACTTCCTGGAAGACAGGGTCTCCTAGTTGCGCGGATCGCCCATTATCTAAAACAATTACATGCAATTCTTCAGGACCATCGAGGTCACCTGGCTTCTTCGGACCTGTGATGATCGAATTATAGGTCGTCAGTTTCTGGCCAGTCGCACTGCGCGCTAACATATTGAGCATGACTTCCAAATCTTCGAAGGAAGGAACTAATCGCTCCATGCCCATGATCACGACATGCGTCTTCGGAACTGTCGAAACCATCCGACCATTGCCTTCATTCGAGACTAAGCAGATCGAACCTGTCTGTGCAACACCGAAGTTACAGCCCGTTAAGCCCATATCTGCTTCAAAGAAGAATTGACGTAACTTCTGCTTCGCATAATTCGCCAAGACCTTGGTCTCAGGTTCCATCGATTGGCCCGATTCAGCAGCAAATAAGTCAGCAATCTGTTGTTTATTCTTATGTATGGCAGGAATAATCAAATGGGAAGGGACTTCTTTCGCTAACTGTAAGATATACTCGCCTAGATCTGTTTCGATTGCTTCGATCCCTTGCTCTGCTAAGTAATGGTTAAGATGAATTTCCTCAGACACCATCGATTTGCCTTTTGCAACAGACTTCGCCTCTTTGGCTTTGGCAATTTCGAGAAACTGCTGTAAGGCTTCCTTCCCATCGCGACAAAAATACACATGTCCACCTGATTGCACGACGTTATCTGTGAACTCCGTCAAGTAATAATCCAGATGACTTACTGTGTGCGAGCGAATCTGCTTGGCGCGCTCACGCCACACTTCCCAATCACCGAAATCATCCATAGCTTTCAAGCGACCGGTTTTTAACTTATCGGTGGTAAAAGCAACGGCTTTTCGCAGGAATTCATCATTGAGTGCAATCTCTGTTCGTTTCTTCAACCCAGAACCAATCCGTGCAAGCTTCTCTTGTTGTTTTTTATTGCGTGTTACGCTGCTCATTCACTTGTACTCCTTCCTCTAGCAATTCCGCCAAGTGCATGACTCGAACCCTTTTACCTTCTTTGTTCAATCGACCACTAATATTCATCAAACACCCCATATCCGTACTGACGAGAACAGTAGCGTTCGTCTCAGCGACATGCGCCGCTTTCTCGCACACCATCGCTTCGGACATATCTGCCATTTTCACTGCGAACGTTCCTCCGAATCCACAGCAATCTTCTTTGTGTGGTAACTCGATATAATCGATACCTTGTACGTTTTGTAGCAAGATCATCGGCTCTTTTTTGACACCTAGAAGTCGCATAGCATGACATGAAGGGTGAAATGTGACTTTTTCCTCGAATCGCGCACCTACATCTTCGATGCCTAGCACTTGCACAAGAAATTGTGTGAATTCATATGTTTTCTCGACCAATTGCGCTGCTTTCACTTTCCATTCAGGTTCATCCGCGAATAAAGTCGGGTAGTAATGGTGCACCATCCCTGTGCATGAACCCGATGGCGACACGACATATTCGCTATGTTCAAAAGCACGGATCATGTGTCGAGCAACTTCCCTCGCTTCATCCTGGTATCCACTATTGAATGCCGGTTGACCACAGCACATTTGTCCTTCTGGGAAATCAACTTCGCACCCATAGCGATGCAAGATCCGAACTACACTTTCACCGACTTGAGGGTACATCATATCTGCTAGACAAGTGACAAATAACGAAACGCGCATCACGTATTCTCCTTTAAATAAAGAAAATCTTATACTTATCAGGTTATCAGATGAGTTGTGTTTTGAAAAGCATAAGTTGTGTGCTTATCGGATATAACCCTTATGGATTCGTGTCAATCCTGCCCTTGCACTGACTCCCTATACAAAAATAGACCGACACATTGCATCGTCTACTCATACTCAACCGCAATCAGGTATCATGATTTCAAAAACTTCAGTAACAGCTGCTCCACATGAAGTAAATGCTGTTTCATTTCTTCTTGAGCAAGCTCTACCTGCTGGTCTGAAATGGCTTCGAAAATACGCTGATGCTCGTCCATTAATCGTGAAGAAATCGATGCATTCGCAAACATCTCAAGTCTGCGTGTTTCTCGAATAGCGACTTCCATCGTATCAGATATCGTCTCAAGTAAGCGAATCATAATGGAGTTATGTGTTGCTTGGGCAAGTGCCAGATGGAACATAACATCGGTCTCTTCCCCTTCTGCTTCGTTACCTAGATGCACTCTCATCCGAATAAGAATGGCTTCAAAAGCTTTCAAATCCTTGTCTGTACGTTTCTGTGCAGCTAGACCCGCCATAGATACCTCAAGGGATTTTCGGGCTTCGATCAATTCGATAAGCGTCGTTTTGCTTAACAGTCGTTTGTCGAATTGTGGCATTTCTACATCTGCAGCATCGAAAACACGAACAAAACTTCCTTCCCCTTGGTGGATCTCAAGTAAACCCATCGCCTTCAGCGCACTCAATGCTTCCCGAATCGTTGAACGGCCTACTTGATAACGCTCAGAAAGTTCTCTAGATGAAGGGAGTTTCTCGCCTGGCTGTAAGGCACCCCTCATGATTTGCTCTTTGATTTGAAGTGAGATTTCTTCTGATATTTTCCGGGTCGATATGCGTGTGATTTCCATAAACTCAACCTTTCTCCCGAAACCGTGAACGTCAAACACATCATAAGTTACCTGTGCTACTCCTGATTTGATTTCTCGTTTCTGAATCTCGACTATTCCGACGTATTTCGACGATTGACCCTCAATTTCCTGCATGATCCCTATATTCTACTTTACATGATCTCTATACTGACTAGCAATAATTCACTTATTTCTTCATACATTTGTGTGAATTTATCGACTGATAATGGATTCACGCCTATTCCCGCTTCTACTGTAAATCCGGGTTTCCGGAATTCTTGGATGAACCAATCTTTAAATCCTGCATCACTTTCGGTTAATTTCACAGCTCGATACCCACAACTGCGTGCGATGTGATCGGCCATTACCGATGACGAAGGTGGTTCCATCTCGCGATAATTCCAATATATTTCTTTGCCTTGCGTATGCAAGGAGATGACAAGACTAAATGGTTGACATAAGGTGAAAGTGGCCATCGCTTGTGCTTCAGGTTCCGTCAGTGGAGCACGTCCAGGATAATCTCTTCCACAAGGCTTGTGAACTTGGCGTCTTGCTACTTCTTCATTCCAATATGCGGGAAATTGGTCATTGAGATCGACACCTCGAATATTGGCTTTCCATTGGGAGAAATCGCGTGAACCTCCGTTCCATACGTTCAACTCTTGCGCAAAAGGATGCTTCGGTGTAACGCCATTGAGTACAAGCTCGACACCATCAGGATTCACCATAGGGACGATCCATATCGATTTGTGCGCTAACAATGTGCGCATATCCCTTCCTCGAAATAACCGACCACTGCTGATTGACATCGCGATATCTTCCACCGTCTTCATCAATAGTGGAGTCGTAATCCACTCATTAGCATGAAACGCTCCATTCCAGTGTCCGCTATGCTCGATGTTGCCGTACTGCCTTTCGAGTGATACGCAAATCACATAGAGATAATGTCCCAACACACTTTTACCTATTGAAGAAATATGGAGAAACGGATAGGTTTGTGCTAATCGTGCTAGATTTCGAGTCAATTTCTCGTATCCATAGTGCTCTACATCCTGAATCCATAGCTGATTCATCCGTTTGTCCTCCATCTGTATGCGATGATGAATGATTCCTCTTGCAGTATATGCATGTTGTGTTTTCGGATATGTATGCTTCAAGGAAACAAATAAACCGTGCAAGAGGCCTCATGTAGACGTCAAGCAACGGTTCATCGATTGCAGATCACATTGTATACTTCAAACCGGATGTCACTTAAAATTCGGAGTCTGCCATACGACAGGTGTAATGGTAAGATGTTCTTTTAACCAATTCTGAGCGATATGTTTAAATAATAAAGGATCTCCACTGCAAAAGAACTGGTGCACAGGCACATTGACATGCTGAGCTAACATCCCACTATGCGAAAGGATGGTGCTAACTTCTTGAGCCGTCTCTTCTGCTGATGAAATCAAATTCACTTGAGGACCCATGACGGATGCAATGACTTTCATTAAGAAAGGATAATGCGTGCAACCGAGAATCAAACAATCCATCGCTTGACCTTTGAGAGGCTTCAGTGACTCTTCAACGATTTGCATCGCTTCTTCACCTTCGAAGACGCCACTTTCAACCAAAGGAACAAGCCGAGGGCATGCTTGAGAGAACACGCTAACACTAGGTGATATCGTTGTTAACGCATGATCATACGCTTGGCTACGAATCGTTCCTTCGGTTCCAATAACACCGATCGATCCCATCTTGGTCATCTTGATCGCAGCTCTTACGCCAGGAGAAATCACACCAACCACAGGTATCGTCGTACAAGCCCGAATAGCTTCGATTGCGACAGCAGTTGCTGTATTACACGCGATAACCATCATCTTTGGTTGGAATTGAAGTAAATAATCGACGATTTGCTGCGTAAATTGTAACACTTCTTGAGGATCCCTAGGTCCATATGGGGCGCGAGCCGTATCTCCAAAATAAATCACTTTTTCTTGTGGAAGTTGGCGCATGACTTCTTTCACAACGGTTAATCCCCCGACACCGGAGTCGAGTATCGCTATTGCTTGTTGCACATCCATACGCTTCCTTTACTATGAATTCAAAATCCATGGTTAACCACAGTACTGCTCTATCCTATGGAAAAAGCATGCACGAGGTTACCTTTCCAAGGCTCTACAAACGACTTATATTTCAATTCGACAATACCTTGCAAAACCCTGCCGAACCTATCCCTCTTGAACGGCTAAAGCCTTATCCAATTATTGGCATATGCGGCTTCAGCGATTGGAAATCACTCGTGATACGTGGGTAGATATGACCCGTGCACAGTGATCAACTCATCACATAAAGCAACAATATCATCGATCGAAAGCTCTGCAGCTGTATGAGGATCGAGCATCGCTGCTTGATAGATGTGATCTTTTTTGCGAGTAACCGCGGCTTCAATCGATAATAACTGCGTATTAATATTGGTGCGGTTAAGCGCTGCAAGTTGTGGAGGGAGATCTCCAACATAGGTTGGTATCACACCACTGGAATCTACAAGACAAGGCACTTCTACACAAGCTTCCTTGGGTAGGTTCGTGATTAACCCATGGTTCATGACATTTCCGCCAATTTTGTAGGGGACATTCGTAACCATTGCTTCAAATATGTATGAAGCGTATTCATGAGAACGCTTATGCTCTAATTGCTTATTTCCAACTAGTTCTTCTCTCATTTTCTTCCAATTTGCGATTTGATTGATACATCGTCGCGGGTACTCATCTAATGGAATATTGTATCGTTCGATCAACTCTGGGTAATGACGTTTGATGAAGTAAGGATGGTATTCCGCACTATGTTCAGATGATTCCGTAATGTAATAGCCGAAGCGGAACATCAATTCAAAGCGAACCATATCATGATGTTTTTCTAGCTGAGCAAGTCGCGCACGTCGTTTGATTTCTGGATATAAGTCAACACCATCTTTGGTTACTTCGAGTAACCACGCCATATGATTGATTCCAGCAATTTTGGTTTGTACACCTGTTTGATCCATACCTAATTGTTTAAAAAGCTCAGGCATACAGGATTGGACACTGTGACACAATCCGACTGTCTTGATACCACCTATCGTACTCATCACATTGGTAAGGACAGCCATTGGATTCGTGTAATTAAGAAACCAGGCATTCGGACATACTTCTTGCATATCTTTGGCGAAATCAAGAATCACAGGAATGGTTCGCAGATTTCTAAATAAACCTCCAATCCCTAAGGTGTCAGCAATGGTCTGTCTCAAACCGTACTTCTTCGGAATTTCAAAATCAGTAATTGTGCAGGGATCGTACCCTCCGACTTGTATCGCGTTTACAACGAAATCAGCGCCTCGCAAAGCATCCTTGCGATTCGTGTACGATTTGATTGTGCATGTGCTTTTGGCTGTATGCTTCAAATGGTTTAACATCGTCTCGGAATCTTTCAATCGTTGCATATCGATATCGAACAGTGCTAATTCATAACCTTGTAATGCAGGAGTTAACATGCAATCCCCTAACACATTTTTGGCAAATACTGAGCTTCCGGCTCCTAAGAAAGTAATCTTGGACATGGAATAAATCCTCCTCTATAATTAAAAATTAGATCTCTTATATAGTGAATATATACGAAGAACATGTATATGCCTATGGAGGTATATCACTTTCATATGGAGAAATGTAGTTTAGTGATTGCGACAGAGCTCAAAGAGTGAGATGAGTATTTGGGAGGATGTGAGACTATGGATACACATCAGCATACGTTCGCCATGAACCCATCACCAGGAAAAGGTGAAGTCCACGTCCTCTTTGCTGGGTCGGAACAAACCTTGCCGCAACATCATATTGGTCCGCAAATTCTAGATCACCATCTCGTGCATTATATTGTCAAAGGTAAAGGTGAATTCCACTGCATGGGTCAAACATACTCGCTTACCCAAGGGGATCAATTTGTGATTTTCCCAAATGAATTATTTAGCTATATGTCAGATCCTGATGAGCCTTGGTGCTATCGTTGGATAGGCTTCCGCGGGAACAGTGTGGATCAATTGCTCAGTCAGTTAGGCGTTTGTGCACAACATCCTACACTTCGCATAGCACATCATTCAAGGATTCTAACATTGTATCATTTGATCGAAAAAACACTAAGCCATGCTCAACCGACCTGTGACCTGCAATCAGGTGCTTATTTAAGGCTCCTCTTTAGTATGTACCGAACGCATCAACATGGACACACCACTTCTCTTCAACAGGAAAACCCTATGAAACAACAAGTCGAACGTGCGATCCAATGGATGAAATGGCAACACAGCAAACCGATCACTATCGAACAAATGGCATCGGAATTAGGGTATCATCGTACCTATTTATCTAAAATCTTCAAAAAGTATGCAGGTGTCTCACCGATTCAATATCTGATGAAATTACGCTTAGACAAAGCGAAGTCGCTGCTTGTTGAGAAACTAACGATTGAACAAATCGCATTTTCTGTCGGTTATGCAGATGCTCTTTATTTTTCTAAACAATTCAAAAAACACTTTGGTACTTCACCAAGTGAATATCGCATAACCAAAATAAATTCTGTATACAATTGCAAAAGCTAGAATCCTAGACGATTGCATCTGTGTGTACGCGATATGAAAACTCCCGCAACTGAAGCAGTGGGAGTTTTTTAGTTTGGAATTCAGTAATCCCCGACCAGCTGATTAGGATTGACGTTGTAACCAATACATCCATAATTGCAGAACGGTAATGAGTATAAATGCAGTAGCTGAAAGCATAGGAATCGAGATGAATCCTAACCAATTGATATAATCCAAATCACAGGGAATCGGTCCGCAAGCAACTGCCTCTTCTTTAAATAGATTCGTTTTTTGCATTAATATATGATATATCGCAATACCTGCACCCCAGATGGACAGAGGTAGCACATAGAGCGATTGGCGCATATCTTTGCGAACTGCTGCAATTCCCAAAATGATAGCCAAAGGATACATCATAATCCGTTGATACCAACATAATTTGCAAGGTACGTATAGTAATATTTCCGAAAAATACAAGCTTCCGATTGTTGCTATCATAGCGACGAACCACGACATGTGCATACCGTTATGTTTCATCCACTGATGGACGTCTTGCATTTCATCGACCTCCTTTCACATGATTTTTAAATCAATAGATATATGTGATCATACTATAAATATATGTATTTACGCTAGAGATGTCATTTCGCATACACACCTGAACAATTCACATGAATTCACGAAAATATCAGTTGAATTAAAACAATATAACCATTATAATTTACATTATCGTCAATATTTTACATTATTTATTTTTAATTCCATAGATATTTACTTAAAGTCAGAAATTGTAACTTACTCAAAGAGGAGTTTTTTCGAAAATGTTCAAAAAAGTTTCCAAATGGCGATTAGTGTTGTATATGTTTAGCTCACTGCTCCTTATCATGATCACAAGTGCTGGATTATTGTTTTTGACTCCATTAGGTAACCAATGGCGGTTACTCATCGCTGATACACTCATCACTACGCAACATCGACATTGGGCTGCATATGTCATTGGTAAAGAAGGACTGGCGTCAAGAGTTAGCTTGTACCAAAAGAAATTCGACCAAATGGGAGAAGAAGAACAGCGTCATGTGTTCGGCTCATCGATACCCTCTAAGCAGTCTGGTCCTCCGATACCCTCTGAGCAGCTTGGTCCTCCGGATCAAACGGTCCGTGTTGAACCTATCGAACGTGCTTCTTTCAAAGGTTATATACTTACGATTCCGGATCCGAAAAAAATAAGGTTAGTTGTGCCTAACCGCGTAGGTAAAGGAGAGAAAGTATCTTCCATGGTCAATCGCACAGGAGCCATTGCAGGTGTTAATGCAGGAGGATTCGCAGATCCCAATTGGAAAGGAAATGGATTTGTTCCTATCGGATTAGTCATGTCAGGTGGACAATTTTTTTATAATAACGGCGATCAGAATGCTCGACAACATATCGTAGGTATCGATCTCGAAGGCAACATGATTGCTGGCAAATATTCAATCAAAGAGTTAGTTGATCTTCAGGTACAAGAAGCAGTAACATTCAGTCCGAGATTTATTGTAAATGGCAAAGGATTAGTTAAGAATCAAGCGGATGGATGGGGGATCGCTCCTCGAACAGCAATGGCTCAAAAAAAAGATGGCACCATTCTTTTTATCGTCATAGATGGACGGCAGGCGCACAGTATCGGAGCAAGTCTATATGATATACAAGAAATACTTCTAGAACATGGTGCCGTAATTGCTGCTAATTTAGATGGTGGTTCATCATCGGTTCTTGTATATGACAACCAAATCGTTAATTCACCAGCAAGTAAGTACGGTGAGCGGTATATTCCTACTGCTTGGCTTGTGTTTGAAGATGCTTCAACTCCAGAAATAGCTAATATATGGAAAGGACTTGATCTTAAGAAATTGGATGCTGCCAAATGGTAATCATCAGCACCCGTTCCTGATGTCAGATTCCCGTTCCTGATGTCAGATTCCGTTCATTTGCGATGTCATTCATCTTTTAATCGCTTCAAACAGGCTAAAGTGGAAACAGCTGCTTTAGCCTGTTTTCAATTAGGTATACGGCGTCATCTGCATCTTGTGCTTGGCAAATGATCGGCTGACGATCATATTTCACTCCACCATGCGTATAGCGAGGATCATAATAATGTTCAAGTAACAACTTTATGGCTGCATGATAGTCTCCATCATGCAGTCGTTCATTAATTTGTGTTGCAATCGGTGTATGTAACCTTTTGCGTATATGTTCAAATGCTTGAATGATGTCTTCTTGGTGTGCAGAAGGTTGATAATCTTCGATAATGTACTGAATACGTTGTGCTTGTGGCATTTCCAAGAAAATCTGTAGCCCCTGTTCTTTCGCAGTAACTAGAAATTCAGGCATAACGACTTTGCCAATCCGACTGCTCTCTGCTTCAATCAGTACATAAGGTTGATCTCGATATTGGATCAATTGTTCCACTAATAAGGCTTCAAACATTTTTTGATTGTTAGGCTGTAAACTGATATGACCGAATATCGATCCGCGATGCTGTGCCATCTGTTCGAGGTCAATAACGGGATAGCCTTTGTCTAGTAATTTTCGCAAAACTTTTGTTTTACCTGTGCCTGTATGACCACTGATCACCACACAAGGAGGAAGGTGCATCGTATTCCCTAACGTGTGATAGACCCAATTGCGATAGGCTCTGATACCGCCTGTGAGTCGATATACCCTTATCCCCATCAGCGAAAGAACTGTAGCTGTGGTTTTACTGCGCATACCTCCACGCCAACAATAGACGACTTTTGGGGAAGCGATCTTCTCGAAACTTTTGATATACGCAGGTAATTTAGCTGATACGATTTCTAGTCCTCGATCTTGAGCTGCTTTTGCACTCACTTGTTTATAGAGGGTTCCGACTTCTTTACGCTCTTCGTCATCGAATAGGGGGATGTTTTGACTGCCCGGGATTGTGAAGTCACGAAACTCTGATGGTGAGCGAACATCGATGAAGGCTATGTTTTGTTTTTGTTTCAATTCGATGAATTGTTCAATGGTGATATCTTGAAACATTGATTAACTCCCTCTGTTCCTTGAATGTTTCGAACACAGACCATGATGCATTACTTGATCCATTGCACGGGCGTGTGATTCAAAGTGTCGAGGTCACGACGATCCGTCCAGGATGATCCGCTAAGACTTCTCCAATGATTGCTGCTTCGACACCTTGTGTACGTAATTCTGTGAACATCGCTTCGGCATCTTCTGGCGCTACTGCAATGAGCAATCCACCTGATGTGACTGCATCACATAAGATCCATTGACCCACTTGGTCGATGTTAGATGCATACGTAACCCGATCTTCCACATGGAGATGATTACTTTTCGTTCCGCCAGGCACGAACCCTGCTTCTGCAAGTTCTCTTACTCGAGGAAGTACCGGTACTTGCGACGCGTCCAAGCGAATACCTACATCGCTTCCTGTGGCCATCTCTGCGGTGTGTCCTAATAAGCCGAATCCTGTGACATCTGTACAGGCATGAACGCGATAACGATTCATAATTTCAGCTGCCGTCTTATTCAGTGTAGACATCACTGCTGTGACGCGGGTGACTTCTTCATCGGTCAAGAGACCGTTTTTGATCGAAGTCGTTAAGATCCCTACTCCGATGGGCTTCGTCAATACCAGTTGGTCTCCAGGCCTCGCACCTGCGTTTGTTTTCACTTGTTTCGGATGGATGAGTCCTGTCACGGCGAGTCCGAACTTGGGTTCTTGATCATCGATCGAATGCCCCCCAACCAAAGTCGCGCCTGCTTCTCTTACTTTATCTCCTGCACCTCGTAAAATCTCAGCAAGAATCCATTTATCTAACTTCTTTATGGGAAAAGCAACAATATTTAATACAGTTAGTGGCTTCCCACCCATCGCATAAATATCACTGATTGCATTGGCAGCTGCGATTTGGCCAAAGGCATAGGGATCATCCACAATCGGTGTAAAGAAATCAACCGTCTGCACTAAAGCTAAGTCGTCATTCAACTGGTATACACCTGCGTCATCACTGGTCTCTATGCCCACCAATAATCGAGGATTCGTCTTCTCTGCTGTGAGACTTCCCAGTACTTCTCGTAATTCTCCTGGTCCAATCTTGCAGCCACAGCCTCCTTTCGTTGAGAAAGAAGTCAGTTTAACTTTTTCGCGTTGTTCCATAATGTGGACTCATCCTTTCAAGGCTTTGTGATCAAATGGGATTTACTTGTTTCCAAAATGGATGAACCATGTCATAATAAATCATAATCTTCACATGGCACGACAATATACATCTTATCACAAGTGTTCAGGAGGAATAGATGAATAGATGAATAACGAACAAGGCCTACAAGAAATCGAACGCACCCGAATTATTGCGATCATGAGAGGCGTTGAACGTGAGCATGTCGCTGCTGCTACTGAAGCTCTGCTTCTTGGTGGTATAACCGTAATGGAAATCACTTTAAATTCACCAGATGCACTTCGCATCATTGATTCGATGCAAACTCAATATGCTACACAGATGTTCATTGGTGCTGGAACTGTACTCGACCTGCAGGATGCGAAGTCTGCTATCGCAGCAGGTGCTTCCTACTTGGTTACACCCAACACAGATGAAGAAGTCATACGATGGGCGAAATCACAAGACATTCCGGTATTCCCTGGAGCTATGACCCCAACTGAAATCGTGAAAGCTTGGAAAGCAGGTGCAACAGCTGTCAAAGTGTTTCCTAGCGCTAGTCTAGGACTTCCTTATATCCAAGAATTGATGGGTCCTCTGAACCATATCCCACTGATCGCTGTCGGTGGTGTGCATGAATCAAACATCAAACAATTTCTAGATATAGGTTGCTATGGTGTAGGGATCGGAGGATCTCTGTTCAATCTCTTTGAAATCGCCAATCGAAACTACACATGGATCACGCAAAAAGCATCCCGATTAGTCGCGGCATCTCGCTAAGCCCATCACATCTCAATACATGATTGAATCAAAGTCATCATAGGTTTAAGAGCGCTACTGTTCAGGTTAATGGATTACTGAATCGATCGACTTCCTCTTTCATAAATCGGAGTACATCTTCTTGGAAGTGTAAGAGGAGTCTAGGAAGCTCTCGCATAGCGGGATGGAACTGTGTTCGATCCCAATTCATATAGTCTTGGGTCAGAAGTTTCCTTAGCTTCACCAATGCGTGAAGTGAATCTGCGGTTGGTTGATCACACATCTGCTCGAGTCGAAGAATCTCGATGATATCTTCATAACTGCTTGCATCTCGCAATACAAATGCATCAATCAACAGACTTCCTAGATCAGTTACTGTCTCGATCGCTAGATGGAGGATACGTTCTTGCGCAAATAAATGAATTATATCGGGTGGAGTAACCTCGATATGACTTCCATCGATATGAGTCGCATCAAGTAGGGCAGCATTTCCTTCAAGATTCAATCGTTCACAACCTTGAATCACTAGAGGTATAAAATCAAGTCTTTGTTGAATTTGCTCATAGTTTACATAGTACATCTACGACCCTCGCTTTTTTTTCGACCATTTACTCCTCATGATCATCGCGATAAACGTACCAACAAGGATAATTAGCAAGAGCATCGCTTGCATGATATATTCTAAACTCACACCTTACACCTTCTCATACCATAATTTTTTTGGAAGTGGCCATGATGACCCAACGCCTTTGTTGCTTACGACTATATCTAGGGAGACATCGATACACAGCTATAGCTTCTGTATAAGCTTGTTTGGCATCTTGATAGCGATCTAGTTTTCGAAATATTTCTCCTAATCGATAGTTCGCTTCGCATGAAGATGAATGGGTCGCTCTGAATTGACCGATGTATACTATGGCTTTATCGGGATGACGCGTTGCGAAAGCTTCCCCTAGTCGCAAGTACCCTTCCCCGAATTTCACTCTCGGGTTCAATTCCATCGCTTCTTGCATATACTTCTCTCCCTGCGCCAAATCATTTAACTTCAAATAACACAGCCCTAACTCATATCGAACTTCCGCTGATTCCCCCATGATCACAAGAATCTCTTCTAAATAAGGAATCGCTTTCTGGAATTTCTTCTTTTCGATGAGAATACGTGCTAATTCAAGCTTCATGGACGTGTGGTGAGGGTTCGACTGAATATCTTGCTTAGCTTTAGAAGCTCTCCTACTTAATTGGAATGGTCTCCAGATGTTGGGGGCTAGACCAATAAAGCGGCGGTCCACTATATATAAGATGACGAGCAACAACAACAGCGCTGCGACAAAGTTGCCTGTCAAAAACCACAACAAAGGAAATAGAATGAATTTAAACAAAACACTTATACCTCCTAGAAATATCTCAACGATAGCGTATTTAACGCGACTCCATTTAACCCTATTTCATTATTCTATCACAAAGAGGGTGAATCCACATACTTCTAATGATATACTACAAATAGACCCTTGGTCATTCGTCCTATCTTCAAAACGAATGAGCTCATGGCGTCAAACACAGACCTGTTTGGGAAGGATGGATTTCATGAATGCACAACACCGATTGAAATGGGAACAGATTCGTCAAAAAGGAAAATCCAAGTACTTAATCTCACGCGGGATCTTACCCTATAGCATCGGATTAACGATTATCCTCGGACTTGTCGAATTCTTCTCACAAGAAGGATCGATTACGATTTGGACACCCATTCGTGTGTTCTTATTTGGTTTTTTGGGATTTTTTATTGCGAATTCGCGCTGGCAACATCATGAGCGACAATATATGAAGACGAAGTGAATGGGACTCTATCCAAAAACTTTGTGATCAGTGTGTGATCAGTGTGTGATCAGTGTGATCGCTTTTCTTACTCGGTTTACAAGTTACGGTTGTCCTTTGCCGAATGACGGATAGGTCTGGTCTTCCTAATCAAAGTGAACAATATAAATCCTGTAAGTCCAATCCCGATACCGATTGTATCGATGAGAACATCTGTCCAAAGTCCCGATCTTCCATCAATAAACGTTTGATGCCACTCATCTGATATCGCGTACCCAAAAGAAAGGAGACCCGAAATCAGAAGCGACCGTTTTACTGTTAAAGATGCGTATCGACACACACCTAGTACTAACCAGGTTAACACCATAAATTCAAGAATATGACCTACTTTCCGAAAAAAAAACGAAAACATGTCATATGGAGATTGATAACTGATCAGTTTATTTCCGTAGATGAATTCCCATTGCGGTAAAATCCTCGCCAACTGTTGTTCGGACATGATGTGCTCTAGCTTGTGATCAACCTTTTGTATAGTAGCCGTTTGTGAGGAACCAATAAAGATCATCAGCATCCAGATCACAGCTGCAAGAAGTAATCCATAACCTATAGGTTGAAAAGAGCGTTTCATGTGAAGTTAACCTCTTTCCGAGTGGTTGATTTTACGCATACTTAATAGTGCAAAGATCTCTAATACGCCGACATTCACCCAAGCAATCGCATAGAAAACAATTCCTAATCGAATTGTGAACGGGTCTTCATTGACCCATTCCCACCAAAGACATGAGACCGCTGTAATGACTGCACTTAATACAATCGAAATCCAGAAAGATATACCGATTTTTTGAGTTCGACTCATCAAATATACACCGACAACAAATGGAATTACGCAAATCACACCTAATACTATCCAATACCAGAGCTCTTTCGACATCTTTGACCTCATTTCACCCACATACGTTCATTTGTGTTCTTAGGTTACCATGAAACGAACATATTCTCAATTATAGCGAAACTGACCAGGATCAGCTACTTACTCAACCTCAATATTTGTATTTGATAAAGTGTTGATGATCGGGTATGATTTGAAGGTAGATATGGATTAGGGGCCTTAGCTCAGCTGGGAGAGCGCATCGCTGGCAGTGATGAGGTCAGGGGTTCGATCCCCCTAGGCTCCATCAATGAAAATCGTTACAAACCGCATTGTATCAAAGTTTTCGAGTGTTTTATCATTACATTGCATTGAATTACATTGAATGCGTGGTCATTTTGTGGTCAATGTGGTCAATGTGGTCAATGTGGTCAATGTGGTCAAAATGCGCGCGTAATTCCAAAAAAAAGAGCCTTGTTTTAAGGCTCTTTTTTATCTATAGTTTAACTTTATTTTTCTTTTATTCTTTATATGTTTCGATCTGTTCTCTTGTCCAAAGTGGAGTTGCTTTTACAATATGGATCGGTTCTGGCAGAACACCACGTTTCAAGTAAGTCGTGGTTTTGCGTTTATCCCATCCAAGCAGTTCAGAAACTTCAGCTAGTCCTAGTAATTCCATTGTTTCCCCTCCTCACATTATTTCGTCATGGAATTTCATTTCGTCTAAAACTCGGTCTACTTTTAATAGTTCGTAATTCTCGGAACATAAGTCATCGTGGTAAAAGTAATCGACTATTGGGTAATAATCACGGTAAGCGATTTCCCTCGATGTTATGCTCATACGGTTACTCGATCTTTATTTTATTATTAATTTATTTCATTAAGTAGATCACTCCCACTTGCTAGAGTAATCTCATGATCTCATATGCAGGTTCTGTTCGAGTTATTATACTTTCGGTCTCACCGTATGGGTGTTAGCTAATGCGAACATCGCTGCTTAAACATTGATCTCCCTATCGGCTAACGCCCATTTGCTAATCTTGGCATGATTGAGTATAGAGAACACCGTATCGATAAGCGCCTGGTCAACCGACATGTTCCAATATGCCCCTATAATCATAATAAACGGGTTAACACCACTATCGATTCTTCTCTGGTTAAGTGTTGATTCGGTTTGAATCTATCGTCTTCGAAGCCATCGAATAACATATTCGGCTCACTTTTTCGCGATCAATAGATACTAGAGAATCAGTTCTTAGAATTTATCACACAAACTTTTGGTTTATTCTTTAAAGTTATCGAAATTATGTTTACTTCAAAGTTTCTTTCTCCCTATTCTTATCTGCTGTAACGTATCTGCTGTAACTTATCTGCTGTAACTTATCTGCTGTAACTTGGATTAAGGATTTATATGTTTTGTCCAGGGTTTTGACGGAATTCTTCTATGAATTGAAGGTTTTGCTAGTTTGAAGTAAACACCTATTCATTTAACATGCATATAACGGACACTGATTCCGTTATTATGATCAAAAATCATTAATCGAGAAATTAACGGACACTAGTTCCGTTATACTATCCAAAATCAATCGATTAGTGAGTATTATCTTGAAATAACGTATCCCGAGTCCGTAAGTCATCGGTTTACAAGCGATAATCAAGAAATAGCGGATCTATTGTCCTTTATAACGGAATATCGTCGGTTATGGTCACATATCGGTGATCTTGATCGACTACATCCATATGCTTGATACTACATCTTTAATTTATAAGTCCGCCCACGCTTTTGTCCGCTTGCGATATCCAATATATGCATATCAACCAAATGATGCAATATCCTTCTCGCATGTCGGTCACTCACTCTGAGATGCTCTGCAAGTTCGCGCGGTTTGAATGGACGAATCAATCGTCGAGCGAATCGCGATGTCTCTGCCTCGAGCCATGACAAATGTGAGGACACAGTTGATGACATGAATTTCCCGATGAAGGATAAGATGAGTTGCTGACACTGTTTGGGTTCGTCTTTGATAGATAGATAGGCAATCGGCAAGTGTAGCCAATCGTCGAGAGACAAAAAACAATGCCTCAGGCATAAATCCTTAAATCGTCTAACATCGAGATCCCTTGCATGTGGTCCATAGCCTTGAATCTCAATAACACCTTTTGCTCCATTTGGCATATAGGCAAGATCTAGGTACCTATACCCATTACTGAAATCACGAATCTCCCATTCTGGATATAGGTGATCGAAGTTGCCCACAACAGGAAACCAGACTAGTCGAAGAAACTCAACCGTACCATGTCCTAGCCCCTTTTCAAGTAGTTCGCGTCTTCGGTGATTCCCTGCTTCAGAAATATGTAAATGCATCCATTCCTCATATTTTTGCTGATCCCACAACATTTCAACACCTATACCTTTCTCGAGCTCATACTTCCTCTCAAATAAAAAGCCGCTCTGACACAACAAACCTCATTTCTCAAAGAGGTATCTTGTTTCAAAACGGTATGTTCTTCACGACCGACTTAATAGTATATGTATTCTACGAATGGTTTAATTCGACATAAAGCACATTCAAATAATGAAGGCAACGATTTTTCATGCGGCTCTCGTGTACAGTAATCACATTACGTGTATTTCGATAAAAAGAGGATCAATTTGATATCATTGACTCATCTTTAATTATTGAACTTCTACTAGGTGTGGTTTCATCATCAATGACAATGTATATGCCTACGCTAAATCATTGAATCCGTGTTGGATAAACAGATTTAACGTTTACAAGAAAGAGATGTGCTACTTGATTCCAAATTTAAATATCGATGACAACCCACGATGTCATAACACAAAATTAATTAGGAAAAAAGAGCTTGTAGTCGTTCCGCGTTGATATCCGTCTTTAACTTTACCTATATACCATATACCATATACCTACTGAAATCTCTATCTCTATCTCTATCTCTATCTCTATCTCTATCTCTATCTCTATCTCTATCTCTATCTCTATCTCTATCTCTATCTCTATCTCTATCTCTAAGTCTACCTCTAATTCCTACAATACGTCAAACAATGTGTCTACTTGCAACTGATAGCAAATAAGAAGATCTTCACGATTCCTTCAGTGAGCTGATGCGTGGTCTTCGATTCCTTCAGTGAGCTGATGCGTGGTCTTCGATTCCTTCAGTGGGCGATGGCGTATGCCCCTTTCAACTCAGACTCAGAGCGATTCACTTAGCATAAGTAGGCTCTCTTCATTGCGTCCTATAAATGATTGTCACATTTTTGAAATGCACCTCTCAAATCGGACAATTACTCTTTATTGAACCATCTGCGAATTCGATGTATGGGATTGATGGGGTTTATGGAGGAGTCCGGCATCTCAGGAATCATTTCATTGTCGAGGATACGCTGTGCGTTTTGCATGAAATAAGCGGAGCTAGCTTCACCTAAGTATTGCGTGATCACGGCATACGCAGCAGCCAGTCCATAGGGACGGTTGACCGCGCCATGTGCATCACTAGCGATACAATGCACCCTTGATTGTTTACATAACTTTAAAGCAAGCAGCTGCATTTTTTTTCCGGAAGCACCTGACAAACTACTCGCCGTGACTTGAGACAAAGCCCCGCAATCGACTAGATGTCCGAGTCGTTCAGGGTTCATCCATATTTCTTGATTACGCTCAGGATGAGCGATGATTGGCACAATACCATACACTTTCAATTCATGCATATATTCTTCTGTGTATTTCGGAATGTGATCATGGGGTAGCTCGATTAACATGTAGCGTGAATGGTTGAGTGTGAGGAGTCGGTCTTGTTGGAACTCTGCAATCAGTTGCGATGTAAGTGTAATTTCTTGACCTGGAAACAACGTGATTGAAAGATTCTGCTCTTGCAAAAGCGCTTGAAGCTCCGTAGTTTTCTGTATGACCGTTTCCTTCGGATTGTTATATCCACCACGCATGTGATGAGGTGTCACGATGATATGTGTAGTATTGGATGCGAGAGCAGACTTCACCATATCTAGACATGATGTTACGTTGGACGGTCCATCGTCGACGCCATAAAGCAAATGAGAATGAATATCGATCAAAAGGCTACCTCCTTCATCGAATCTGACCAACGCGTTAACACGCATATCTTGGTTGTATCCAATTCATATCTAGGTCTGTTCCCACGCATATCTTAATTGTATCACATGCATCTCAACTAATGTTCGGGTATCGAATTATTCAATTTACGTGTATATCATTGATTTCAGTGAGTTTGCCTTTTTTCATTTCGAATTTGATATCACAATGTGCGATGCTACTCAGTCGATGAGTAATGATGATCAGTGTCTTCTGACCATGCAAACCATTTAACGCTTTCATCACTTCGATTTCTGTCGCTTGATCTAGTGAAGACGTCGCTTCATCGAGAAATAGAATCTCCGGGTCATGATACAATGCTCTAGCGATACCTATTCGTTGGCGTTGACCACCTGACATGCGATTGCCTGCTTCACCCATCGAAGCATCAAGTTGACCAGGAAGACTCTCGACAAACTCTTTAATTTGAGATTGGTCTAGTGCTCTCCAAATAGCTTCATCATCAATCTGGGAATCATGGATGCCAAATGCGATATTGCGTCGTATGGTGTCATCAGTGAAATAGATGAATTGTGGAATATAGCCTACCTTGTGCTTCCATACATGATGAATAGATTTCAAGTCTTTGCCATCAACTTGCACAGATCCTTCGATGGGTTCAAGTAAGCCTAGAATCATGTCCATAAGTGTTGTTTTCCCAGAACCCGATGGACCGATAATCGCAACCGATTTGCCGATAGGAATGGAGAGTGACACCTGGTTTACTGCAAGTTTATCAGAATTCACATATCGAAACGAAGCCTGCTTCACTTCAATCGAAGTTGTGAAGTATGGGCGTGTATTCAGTAGTTGTGATTCGTTAGACAGTTGTGATTCGTTAGACAGTGGTGATTCGTTAGACAGTTGTGATTCGTTAGACAGTTGTGATTCGTACGGTATTCGTTGCTCCTCTGCATGTTTGAATACATCATAAACCACATCTAAGGAAGGTAGGCCTTTCTTGATTGACGTGTGTGCGTTCATTAATCGACTAATCGAAGGTAAGATACGAATAGTGGCGAGGACAAATAATGAAATCACCGTAAACAAAGAAGTGATATCGGTAGAACTGATAAAGATAAACATTAACGTGATCGTAAAAATGATGATCAACAGTGTTTCGATCAAAATACGAGGAATTCTTAAGATCAACGCGTTAAATCTACCTGTTTGTGCAAATTGTTCTGCGTATTTCTGGAACTCTTCGATGAAGTAATCTTGACGACCTGTCAATGTTACTTGTTTCATTCCGCCTATACCTTGTTGTACCCATTTAATCAATTGCCCATGTGAACTCTGCATGAGTAATGCAGTTGTTTCGATTTTTTTTCGAAAAATTCTGAAAAATAGTATGACATACAGCCCTAAAATAACTGCCATCATGAGTGTCGGACCAGGTGCTACGACAAACATAACGAATAATAAGCTAATAATAATCAGTATGTCTGTAATTAAAAGCAAGATCGATTTGATCAATTGACTGAATACTTTCTTCACTTCGCTTGTTGTATTTTTAATCAGAATAGATGAATTCGTTTGGATCGATAGGTGATAGGGTTCGTTCATATAGATGGCGAATAATTTTTCGGAACTTTTCACTTGCTCCTGAAATATCACTTTTTGTTGATAATCATAGATGACATATAAATAAACGTTTTTTATTATAAAAAATACACAAACAAAGATTAACGAAGAGATGATAAAAACATTCTCAGATTGAAATCTACCTATTTGATACATCTGGTGCAATATCGTGTTACTGAGAATTACACTCGGATCGGTAATCATCGCAATCAAAGGAATGAAAATGCCCATACCTAACGCTTCGAGGATAGCAGCGGGGAACATCAACACCAAGATCCACAAAAACTTAAGTTTTGTTTTCCTGCTAAGGATATAGTTTATTTTTTTTAGCATGCTTGTATAATCCTCTTCTCTTCTCTTCTCTTCTCTTCTCTTCTCTTCTCTTCTCTTCTCTGACGCTGACGCTACCTTTGAACATAAGCATGTTTTACTTTATTTTTCATGAATCTTTTGATGTGAATCCATCGATAATTCAGATACACTTCAAGCGCAGCCCATAGATATAAGCGGTGTTTCATGAGGAATAAGATTCGCTTTGCTTGTAATTTATCTCTTTCAACTAACAATTCGTCTAGACGTTGATCGATAATTTCTTGGATATACGTTGCAGTAGAATGCTGTCGCTGAAGCAAATGAAATATCCGAAAAACACCACGTATCCCTTTTTGATATGTCATTATATTTGCTACTTCTTTATTTATCGCTTCAAGTAGAAATAACGAGGTGATCTTATGGATCAACTTCCCCCTTGGGGAATTCACCGTGAATTCACGAATATCGTCCATCATATTCAAATGTCTCTGCATCAAGTCAGGTTTAAAGGAATTCATGATTGAGCCTGGTCTTTGTCTATAATAATAGAGCGGTCGATGGATGAATCTGATCTGGTCTACATGTGCCAAGAGGCATAGATTGAAATACCGATCCTCTGCAAATACACGTCGATTATCCCCGAATTGAACGTTGTTGTTTCTTATCACGTCTGTTTTGTATAATTTAGCACATGAACTTATGGCGTACACTCGACGCAATAAATATTCATGAATAAAGTGAGCATGATCTACCTGGCTCAACGAGATCTGCCGAGAAGTGATGAAGTTAACTGAAATCGTATAATCTTCATCATCTATCCATCTATAATGTTCACAACACACGATATCTGCCTCGTATTCCTTCAGATCTTGTACCATCAGATCGATCATATCGAGATCAATGAAATCATCTGAATCCACGAAGCACACATAATCACTTGTCGCGATCTCGATTCCCCGGTTCCGTGTCGGTCCTAGACCTCTGTTCTCATGTGTCACATAAGTCACTCGTAGATCGGATACATACTTACTCATCATGATGTCATGTGAACCATCTGTAGATCCATCATTGAGAACGATGATTTCAATATTTCTATGCGTTTGATTAATGACGGAATCGAGACATTTCTCGAGATATGCTTCTGTATTGTATACAGGAATAATGATAGATACCATTGGCATCGGATTGACCTACTTCCATGTGCAATACGGTCGAATAATTCAATAACTCTATGATGTTCGAGTGTTAAGCACTTGACGAATATAGGCCATTATTTCATCTTTTAAATCATCTCGCATCAAAGCGAAATCGATCGTCGCTTTAATAAACCCGATTTTATCTCCAATGTCATAGCGTTTCCCATGGAAGTTATAAGCGAAGACTTGTTGTTGTAGATTGAGTCGACTGATGGCATCGGTTAACTGGATTTCTCCACCTGAACCTGGGGCTTGATTGTCCAGTATGGTGAAAATTTGTGGGGTAAGAATATATCTCCCCATGATCGCATAATTCGAAGGTGCTTGGTCTATGCTTGGTTTCTCAACTAAATCTTGCACTTCCATCACATCTGTTGTCTGATTGGCATGCTTGGGAGAAATAATCCCGTATTTGGGGACATCTTCATCCGATACACGTTGTACGCCGACAATCGAACATTGCAACTGATCATACACTTCAATCAGTTGCTTCAAGCAAGGTTTCTCTGCGTGAACGATGTCGTCTCCAAGCAGAACTGCAAACGGTTCGTCCCCTACAAATGAGCGAGCACACCATATCGCGTGTCCTAATCCAAGTGGCTCTTTCTGCCGAATATAATGAATGTTCGCGAGTTCGGATATCGCACGGACTTCGTTAAGTAAGTCTAATTTATTCTTGTGCAATAGCACTTCTTCAAGTTCATATGATTTATCGAAATGGTCTTCGATCGCTCGCTTACCACGGCCACTGATAATTAAGATATCTTCAATCCCTGATGCAATGGCTTCTTCTACAATATATTGAATGCTGGGTTTGTCAACAATAGGCAGCATTTCTTTGGGTTGTGCTTTGGTTGCAGGTAAGAATCTCGTTCCGAGTCCTGCTGCTGGAATGATCGCTTTGCGTACTTTTTGAGGATTAGGTGACATCTTGTGAACGGACTCCTTTCAGTTGTGACTGATACGCCACTACTTGTTCTATACCTTGAAGATGAATCACAGGTTGTCCAATCGAATGATACAGGAAGCCTGAAGACTTCATTTGCTCTCGAGGCAAGCAATTCCTTCCATCGATGATGATCGGTGATTGCATCTTGGTGCGAAGTAAGGAGAGATCCATGTTCTTCACAGATTCCCAGTCCGTCACAATCACACATGCATCGCAATCTAGTACGGTCTCATAGATGTCTGTATGATAGGTTGTCTTATCGCCCAAGATCGCTTGTGCATGATGAATCGCTATAGGGTCATACGCATGAAGCTGTGCTCCTAAACGATGTAAGGCAGGAATGATATCTACTGCAGGTGCATCGCGCATGTCGTCGGTGTTGGGCTTGAAAGCAAGTCCTAATATCGCGATATGGCGGTCGGTCAAATCTCCGAATATGTCTTGTAGTTTGCGAACGACGAGCATCCGTTGTTCTTGATTGGTCTCAATGACACTTCTCATTAAATCAAATGAATAGCCATATGAATTCGCAGTATGTAATAACGCGTAAGTATCTTTGGGAAAGCATGAACCGCCATAACCAATCCCTGCTTGCAGGAACTTGTAGCCAATACGGCTGTCGAGCCCCATGCCTTTGGCGACTTGTTCGACATCGGCTCCAACTCGCTCACAGATATTCGCGATGGCATTAATAAATGAGATTTTCGTAGCCAGAAATCCATTGGCCGCATATTTGATCATTTCTGCACTTTCGGTATCCGTGATGAATATGGAAGTGTTGAGTGGAGCATGAAGCTCTGCTATCACTTGTGCAGCATGAGGATTGTCTGCACCAATCACAGCTCGGTCCATCTGCATAAAGTCAGCAATCGCTGACCCTTCGCGCAGAAATTCAGGATTCGAAACAACATCGAATTGAGCTTCTACATCGACTTGATGCAAGTGTATGATTGACTTCACCCATTTGGCTGTACCAACAGGAACTGTGCTTTTGTTCACCACGATTTTGTACCCATGCGCATATAGGCCTATCGATTTCGCTACTTGCTCAACATACGTGAGATTCGCTTCGCCATTGGTTGCCATCGGTGTACCTACTGCAATATAGATGATATCTGAAGCTTCTATAGCTTGAGCTATATTCGTCGTGAAGGACAGACGCTGTTCTTTCATGTTTTTGTGTACCCATGCAGACAAACCAGGCTCATAGATAGGAATTTCTCCAAGTGAAAGCTTTTGAATTTTCACAGGATCAATGTCACAGCATATCACATGATTTCCGATTTCAGCAAAGCATGTTCCAGAAACCAGTCCCACATAACCTGTACCGATTACGCAAATTTTTCTCATGAAGCGTTTCTCTCCTTGCTGAGATGAATGAAGGTCCCCAATATGATTTCATACATTTCACTTTATCATGAATGGTCCTATATTTCTAGAATTGAATCATGGTAATCGCGATACCACGCAACGAATTGCTTAAGCCCTTCATCGAGTGAAGTTGTCGGTTGGAAGCCTACTGCTTCAGTCAATGCCTCGATATCGGCAAATGTCGCTTCGACATCTCCAGGTTGCATCGGCATGAATTCGATAATCGCTTGTTTACCGATGTGTTTCTCAAGGGTATGGATGAATGTCATCAAATTCACAGGTTGGTGATTACCAATGTTATATATCCGGTATGGTGCAAAGCTAGACCCTGGATCTGGATTAACACGATCCCAATCGAGCTGTGGCTGTGGAGGTTTAGGTAAGAGCCTCACCACGCCTTCGACGATATCATCGATATAAGTGAAGTCTCGACTCATCTCTCCGTGATTATATACCTGTATCTTCTCGCCTGCATAGATACGTTGAGTGAACGAATAATACGCCATATCAGGTCGTCCCCATGGACCGTAGACAGTGAAGAAACGCAACCCTGTTGTAGGAATCTGAAACAAATGACTATATGTGTGTGCCATCAGTTCATTGCTTTTCTTCGTCGCTGCATATAGACTGACTGGATGGTCGACTGCATCATGGACAGAGAACGGCAACTTAACATTCGCACCGTACACGGAACTCGATGAAGCATAGATCAAGTGCTCAACGTGTTGATGACGACAAACTTCTAAGATATTCATAAAGCCGAATACATTGGAGTCGATGTACGCACGCGGATTCTCTAGACTATATCTCACACCAGCTTGTGCAGCAAGGTGAATGACATGTGTAATTTCATGACGACGGAACATATCTGCTAATGCATCATCATGTGACAGATCCATCTCGTAAAACGTGAATTGTGCATAGGCTTGTAAGCGTAGCAAGCGATCTGCTTTCAATTTCAAGTCATAATAATCATTCAAGTTGTCCATGCCTATGATGGATTGACCTGTTGCTAGCAGACGCTGAGCGACATGATAACCGATGAACCCGGCTACACCTGTGACGACGATCTTCAATGCCAATCACCTCATATTCAATTACTTACCTTATCCTACTCATCATACTTGGTTTAGATCTAAGTTTCCACATGCGATGAAGTGTCCGTTCAATAAATTCTCTTTGTTATACGCGAATCTCTGCCCCTGCAGATCGACGACTTGTCCACCTGCGGCTTCAATGATTGCTTGACCTGCTGCGATATCCCACTCCATCGTAGGACCTAGACGAGGATAGACGTGTGCCGAACCATCGGCAACTGCACACAATTTCAATGAGCTTCCCTTCTCAATACGATGAATGGTAGCGTATGAGCGTTGTAATGAGGCCATCCACAACTCACCTTCAGGTGATGGATGTGAGCGACTTTCGACAATGGTGATCTCGTGATCACGAGGTGCAGTTACATGAATGTCTGTACGTTGATTGTTCGAGTCTAACAGATAAGCTCCTGAAGGCGTGCCGACATATGTCATTCCCGTAACTGGCACATGAATCAGTCCGAATATGGGATAATTTCCTTCGATGAGCGCAAGATTTACTGTGAATTCTCCATTCTTCTTAATGAATTCTTTGGTTCCATCGAGTGGATCGACTAACCAAAATATACGCCAATCTTGTCGCTCTTCATATGATGTATGTGAGCCTTCTTCTGACATCACCGGTATCGTTGGATCGAGCTCACGCAACCCCTGCATAATGACTTCATGTGACGCTCGGTCAGCATCTGTCAATGGTGAATGATCTTCCTTGTTCACTATAACATATTCTGTATCATAGATGCCCAGAATCGCATGGCCTGCATCTCTAGCGATTTGAATAAGCTGTTCGATATGCTTTAGCGCATGTTCATGATTCACTATAGAGTTTGGGCGCTGGATTGTCATTCGTCTTCGTCTCCTCATTCGGTTTGAGTATGGTGAATCTCGTAATCAAGAGTTGTTATATATAGTGATGGTGTTTCAAGTAAGCCATTACCTGTTCAGCCGATTGCTCGATCGATTGCTTATCGGTCTCGATGGTCAGTTCTGCATGTATCGGTTCTTCGTAAGGTGCAGAGATTCCAGTGAAATTCGCTATTTCTCCTGTGCGTGCTTTTTGGTACAGACCTTTGGGGTCTCGCTTCTCACATTCATCAATACTGCATTTGACATAGATTTCAATAAACTCATGAGGTTCGAATAGTGCTCTAACCATATCTCGATCTTCACGATAAGGAGAGATGAATGCAGTCAGTGCGAATAGTCCCGCATCGACGAATAACTTGGACACTTCACCAATACGGCGAATATTTTCTTTGCGATCTTCGGGTGAAAAGCCGAGGTTGCGATTCAGACCATGACGAATGTTATCTCCATCTAAGACATATGAACGAATCTGGAAGTCGAAGAGGAGCTTCTCAAGTGCAACAGATAAGGTCGATTTCCCTGCACCGGATAGCCCTGTAAACCATAACACACTGCTTCGATGATTATTTAAGCGATGACGATCTGTTTGATTGACTTTAGCTTCATGCCATACGATGTTTTCGGATTTGATGTTCATGTGATTTCCTCCTATAGATGAATGAATGTGATCAATAATACCAGTAGTTAATAATAAGAATCGATAAAATCATATAGATCACGTTCAACGGAATCCCGACTTTCATGTAGTCCGCAAATCGGTACCTACCGAGCCCATAGACCAATAGATTGGTCTGGTATCCAATTGGTGTAGCAAATCCTGCAGAAGCGGCTATCGTGATGACCACTATGAAACCCATCGGATCCACGGATAACTGGTTTGCCGTCTCGATGGCAATGGGAAACATCATCACAGCTGTGGCGCTATTGCTCATGAATTCTGTTAAGAGATTGGTTAAGATGTACATCACGAGTAAATAACCGATGAGATGATGGATGAATGGGAGTTCAGTCAGGGTTTGAGCTATCCATGATGCAGTTCCTGTCTTCTCAAGCGCAGCGCCAATCCCAAAAGAAGAAGCGATCAGCAGTAACACATTGAATTGCATATAATTCTTTGCTTCGTTCGCTGTAACGGTTTGAGTTACGATTAGTAAACTAACCACCAATAAAGCTGCTTGGAACATCGAAAGAATATTGAACGCAGCGAGCACAATCATCACCACGAGTAGACTTATCGCGAACTTGGGTTTCCACGAAGCTTTGAAAGTCATATCCGCGACAGGTGTCGTCAGATAGAAGTCATTGCGTTGCGAAGCAAAGCGATTCGCGAATTGTGTCCCGACTAACAAGAGTAATGTATCTCCTGTTTTCAGTTGAATATCCCCAATTTTATTCTCCAGTCGTTCCCCATGACGATGAACTGCGACAACAGCTGCATCATACTTGCTGCGAAAATTCGTTTGTTTAACGGTTTGACTAAGCAAACTCGATTGGTGTGAGATCACTGCTTCGATTAATCTTGCATTTCCTCTCTTGAGATCTTCAAGATTAAGTTGTGAATTCGTCTCGATATCCAAACCTTTGATTTGATTTAATTCGACAATAGTTGACACAACTCCTGTAAAAATCAATCGGTCGCCTGCACATAATTTGTCCTTGGGCGTTACCGGGCTGATCGTTTCGCCTTGACGAATAATTTCGATCAAGTACAACCCTTTGAGATTACGGAGACCGACTTCTTGTATGGTTTGGCCAATGATCGGTGCGTTGTTATCTACACAAGCTTCCGTGAGATATTCCTTGGCATGAGTCGGATGAGTCGGTGCGATGGCATGATTCGGTAATAATCGATAGCCTAGCGTGACCATATAGATCGTCGCTAGAGATGCCCCTGGAATTCCGACGATGGCGAGTTGAAACATACTTAATCCGGGCATGCCTCGGTCAAGCATCAACCCATGGATAATCAAGTTCGTAGATGTCCCGATCAATGTCACCATACCACCGAATATCGATGCATACGATAACGGAATGAGGAATTTCGATGGTGAAATATGATGCTTCTCACACCATTCGCGTATATATGCCATGAACATCACCACGATGGGGGTGTTATTCATGAATGCTGACAACAACGACACAGGTATCATCATTCTCAACATCGCTATACGAGGTGATCGTGCTTTTCCTAAGACCACATCCACAAAGGAAGTGAGTATACCGCTTTGTTGGATAATCCCCCCGACGATAAATAGAAGCGCTATCGTCATCATGCCTTCATTGGAAAAGCCCTTCAACGCTTCAGCAGGTGTCAAGATCCCTGATAAGATGCATAAGGCTACTGTGAAGAACATCACCAATTCCGGTCGACCGATTTCACGAACGAGACAATACATCATCCCGCTGAGGATAACAAGAATGGCCATGATTTCTAGCGTCATCTAAGATGAACCTCCAAGCTTTCTCATATGGTTACTACTTCATATTCTTTAATGAGTCTTGATATGACTGCCCTTGACTTAATCCTAACTTTTTCGCTAGAACGATGAGTTCATCATATTCTTGTTCAGTCAACTTAAGTAAAATGATTTTCTTTGCTTCTTTCTTTTCCTCCCGAGAAACTCCATCGGTAGCCATTTTCACAAAAAGATTCATTTCCGATGCACTTAATTTACTAAGCAAGACACTCGTAATTTTGGCTTTCTCACCGAAGCTCAGTGTTTCCTTCGCTTGTTCTATTTTTTTAGGTGAAATTCTAGGATCGTAGGTATCCTCGGATGAAGCGCGCTGCTCATCTGTTTGAGTATTCGCTTCATTATTCGAGCTTTGTTGTCCATTTTCTTCAGTTGTTGATAGCTCTTGTTGCTCATTCTCACTCGACTGTGGTGATGTGCGATCTGTGTTCGCATTCCCCGAGCTGTCATTCTTGTTCTTAGTCTCCGCAAGAGTAGGAGCTCCCGCTAATTGCGACAGAGCATATTCCGCGATCCAATTAATAGCCAGATATCCTGAAATACCTAACAATACCAATGAAACAACGAGGGTTGTAATAACAATCTTCACATATTTCTTCATAAATCATCACTTCTCCTTTTCTGCTTAAGAGCCGAGCAAGCCCTCACACTTCGAACATCTGCTATCAAAGACGTTTTATGGATTTAATCAGATGACGTAAATATCGTCTGGGCTTTATTTTCCTGATCATAGGCAGATACTTGAATTCAACAAACCATCGAATCGATAAAAGCAGATATAAGTGAAATTTCAATAGATACACCGAATGTTTGAATCGATTTCTCCGTGCTTTCGGTAGTAATTCGTAAATTCTTTCGGTCAATATGAGATCGATATATTCTTTTGACAAATGGTGCTTACCCAATATTCTAAAGCTAGAAAGAAGTTCATGAAAGCTTCGGTTGTAGGTGAACACATTTCGCTTTATTCGATTAATGGTTGATTCGTAAATCATAGCAACGACTTGATTGAATATATGTTTTCTAGGTGAGCGTTGGATATGTATGTGGACATCTGTGATCAAGTTTAATCGTTTTTGTATGTATTCAGCTTGATACGAATGAAAATCCGAATCAAGTCGAACAAATCTAGCGTATAACGGTTCATTCATGAAATAGATCCGATCTGCGAATTGTAAGATGCAGGTATGGAAATACACATCCTCCCCCACCACCCGTCGATTATCACCGAATTTGACATTGTGTTCTTTCACGAGCTCAGTTTTGTATATTTTGTCCCATGGAGGCATTGAGTACATTCCATTGAAGTAATAATGTTTTAGAAAATACGCAACTCCATCCCTTTCAATCGATACGAGTGTGGAGTCATTGAACTTAATTCTTATATTCTTTGAATTTTCATTCTTGAATGAATATGTTTCACAGCACACGATATCTGCTTGATACTTCACTGCGTTCTGGTACATCTGATCTAGCATGTCGAGTTCCATATAGTCATCGCTATCCACAAACGCTAGATATTCTCCTGTTGCGAGTTCGATGCCTCGATTTCTGGTTTCCCCTTGCCCTCTATTCTCATGTTGAAGATAGGTAACTCTTGGGTCTGACGTGTATCTACTTGCGATGACTTCATCCATAGGATCTGGTGATCCATCGTTGATGATGATGATTTCGATATCCAGCAGGGTTTGATGGATTACTGAGTTCAAGCATTTCTCTAGGAATGCTGATGCCTGATAGACTGGAATAATGACGGATACTTTTGGCAAAGGCACACCTCCTTCTGATATAGTGATTCGACTTCAATACATGAACGGTCTATGTAATAAACTAAACTTACCTGCACAGAGCAAGTGAAACCCGTTATTCCCAACCATAATCGATGTCTTCTGTTGTTGGTTTGCTTGCATATACCTGTATGTAAAGGGTCTGCTTAGATTGACTAGGGAACGATTGACGCTAGATAAGATGCAAGATTATCTTGTGTAAGGAGGATCCCAAAATCATCCGGAACAGTAGGATCTGGAACATCCATAATCCTATGCGCGATCATCGTACCGATATGTTCATAATAGTGGCCTCCATCATAGAAATTCGAATGATTCCTGGTTATCGAATTGTCATTCTCGAAATGAACCACTTCACCGAATACATCAACTAATTCTGATAACCACCTGTTATAATCTGCAACTCGTCCTTGTGCCCATATCGCTTGCAAGGTAACCGTAGGTAACGGGGTCGTGAATATGATGAATTGTGTGTTCGGGTTATCTTGTTTCCATTGTTCTAAGGTTTCTTTATATGCTTCGTTGTAGGTATACCTTTTATTGCTGAACGATTTTTGGTATTTGTTGATGATTACATTTATACCTGTTTCGGTTTCCGCAGCAGTCTGCTTCTTCACTGTCGCTATATTCTCTCGATTATAATTTCTGAGAAAATCATGTGAATTCTTGATGGATGCCCGGAAATTTCCTGCTGCATGCTCGAATGTATCCATGGATAACAACATCTTCACGATGTGAAAAGGGTCTTCATGATTTTCGAAATAGGATGTTATCCTTTCAGAAGGTTCCCTCGTGTTGGTTTGAGCTATATCTAATCCGATGAGAATCGTCTGGAACTCTTGACCTCTTTGCTTTTTGGCATATTCTATCATATCATGTATCTCATCGATTTCTAGACCAGGAACCGCATAATTATATACACGAAGTCGTTTGAAATCATTCTGGTTGATCATATTTACTCGACTATTTCCTAGTAATATCCGATCATAATCAAATGGCTGATAGGTGATGCGATTTGTTTTTGTTAATCGTTCATCATAATTGTTCTGTACATCATTCCATGCATGCGCGTGACCGAACACCCACAGTGGATCGATGAACACGTTGAATCCTACAAAACTGATTATAGCCCCTACCAACACCAATAGGGTTCTGAGCACCCATTGTTTATACGTTCTCATGGAAACATCACTCCTAGACTCTACTAAATGACGATCACTCAGAAATTGAAATACAGGAAATCGCTGACTTGATTGAAGTGTGTGATCGCATAAAAAGTCAAACCCACAGATATCAACATCGTCCATAGCGTTGGTTTAAATCCTCGCATCCGTTCGGTTGAGTTTTTGAATCCTAATACCAGTACCAAGCCAATCAAGATGTATGAAAGAGATTGAATGAACTCCAAATTCCCCATCGTGATTTGAGCGAAACCTATTCCATTCAGTCCACTCATCGCTCTAAGAATATGCCACGCTTCAGACCACGTCTGTGCTCGAAAAAACACCCACGTGATATTCACAAAGTTAAATGTAATGAACCATGCCACGTAACGATTCATGTGAATATGGAGCGTCTGCCAATATCGATGAATGAGTGTTGCAAGCCCGTGGAGAATTCCCCAGAAGACAAATGTCCATCCAGCTCCGTGCCAAAATCCACTAATCACGAATACGAAGAATATATTCAAATACGTTCTCAGCGTTCCCTGTTGATTACCTCCGAGTGGAATATAGATGTATTTCGTTAGGAACCGTGTAAGGGTCATATGCCATCTACGCCAGAAGTCTGTGATATTGAGTGCTTGATAAGGCGAGTTGAAATTCCTCGGCAACTGAATATTGAACAAGAGTGCTACACCAATAGCCATGTCTGTGTATCCACTGAAATCAAAATACAACTGAAACGTATACGACAAAGATACGATCCACCCTTCCAAGAAGCTCAGCGCTTGTGTCTGCTGATATCCCTCGTTCGCCCAGACAGCAAATGTATCTGCAATCGCCACTTTCTTGAATAAACCGATCGAAAAGATGAACATACCCAAAGCGATGTGGCGATAATTCAATACTTTCTGTCTCATCCGAGCGAACTGAGGCATCATTTCGTGATGATTGACGATGGGACCTGCAATTAATTGTGGGAAGAAAGCTACAAATAAGACGTAATCGAGAAATGTGTTGTGATGTATTTCCCTTCTGTAAGCATCGATCAAATAAGCGACCTGTTGAAAGGTAAAGAAGCTAATGGCAAGCGGTAGCAAAAGCTGCAAGAGTGGGATGTCCGTCGGGAAGATGCGGTTCGTATTCATAATGAAGAAATCCGCATACTTGAAATAACCCAGTAATCCGAAATTGAAGAGAAGTCCTACAGTGAGCGCTTGCCATCGATGTGTTGGTGATGTCAATCGATTGAATAAGTTACCTACCCCATAATTGACAAAGATAGACATCAGCATCAGTGGCAAGTAAGCGATATTCCACCACCCATAGAAGAATAAAGAACTCGCAACTAACCAATACTTGGAAATCACCAGGAGTTTTCTCTGATTAAGGAGAAAATACACAGTGAACACGACTGGCAGAAAAATAAAAATAAACTCAAATGAATTAAATAACACGTCATGTCTCCTAATGAAATTAATGATGATATGAATGAAGCAACTCTATGTTATGGATGCTTAAGTCTAATCGCTTCATACAAGCGAGCAGAGAGAATCTCTGGGTATTTGGTGTTATGGCTCATCATATGCTGTGTGAAGTCATAATACGCGTTGATTTGCATATCGATCCATGTACTTACGTGAGGAAGATGGTCTGATAAACGAAGATAAGATTGAAACGTCTGAACCACATAGGCGAGTTCGATTCCTGTCGGATTGTAGCACCAAGCATAGCCTTCACTTTGCGGATATCGTTGGGTGATGTTGTTGCATACATAGTTGACTGCTGCAGCCAACCATTTTTTCGTTTTTCTACTTTTCCAGAAACGCGCCTCAGCAGAGTGAGAATAAGCCAGTGCCATGCCATATAACAAGAAAGATAGATAACCATCTGACCTTTCATGGAGGGCAACGTTATCCGTTTTATTGATTTCAGGTTCAAGAAGCGGTTCCCAGATATCCTTCCAACTACGTGTTGAACGGATTTGTTTCTTTTTGCGAAATGTATGTTGAATTAATCCTTTGTGCGCAATATACTGGACTTTTTCGTTGATATGCTCAAAAAAATCAGCACCTCTACGAATTAATTCCTGATCATGTATCCATTGTCCTAATATAAGAGACATCGCAGAAATCCATATTTGTTGGTTCAGTGCAACTCTTGTCCCTATGTTTCTTCCATCGATTTCCAACATATCCCATACGTGTTGATCATAATGATAGGGCAGTATTGCTAACAGGTTCTGAGCCACATCCGTATACTTATGTATATCCTCATTGTAACCAATCCAAATGAGAGGTTCAATAGCCCAAGCTTGACCAATCAAACCATTACATCGATCTGATGTTTCCGTGTTCCTGCAGTGAAACGCATAGCCATATTGCATCGCTTCAGTACTGATTAGATACTCACAAGCAAGTAACGCACCCTCTAAATACTTCGTTTCACCCGTTAATTCATAGGCATGATAGATGAGCATCGCGCCATGTGCTGTTGTTCTTACATAGGTGTCATCATCTAGCCAAGGTCCATTGGATCCTTTCGGGAAATAACCTGTTGCTGATTGGAGAGATATCATCTTTTCTGCACTTTGAATAAGTAACGCGTCAATATTCATTTGAACACGATCCTTTCTTATGAAGAATGTAATGATATTTGAAGAATCTCTTCGAACTTTTGGGTCCATATGTGCTGCCGAGCAAGTTCTATTCTACGTGCTTGTAACTTGAGATCACTTGACTCCTGAATTGCTAGTTGACATTTCTCAATGAAATCATCATGAGCGTGATTCGCATAATAATATACGCCTTCTGCTTGATACTTCGATGTACTCGGTACACCGCAACCTACAACTGGAATTCCAACGGCAAGGTATTCGAACAATTTCAAAGGGCTTACTGCTTGATTGTATGTAATCGGCTTATAAGGTAATAGTCCAACATCCAACGATTTCATGTATCTCGGAACTTCGGATAAACTCACGAAATCAAAAAAATATACGTTAACCAATTTTCTTAGTTTTTCGATTTCAGGTAATCTTTTGATGTTAGGTGGAATCAATCCCACAAGCACGATATTGATTTGGGGGCATGTGATTGCCATATGTATTAATAGATCAAAATCAATTTTAAGTTTGATCCCTCCAATGAAACCGATTCGAGGGTGGGCTATATGTTGAAATGGATCTGGAACTTGCTCAGATGTATTGAAGAAATCTGAATCCACACCATTTTCAATGATGACAGGTTTTCTTCCCGTTAACGATTGTAGTCGAACAGCTAAATAATCTGAGGTGCACATAATGTGTTTACATTGCTTCGTAATTCGAATTTCAGATTTCTTTAACCGAAACATGGATAACTTAATCCTAGCTTTATCCGCCCATGTAGTTTCTTGTTTTGGTGCTTGAGACCATAAATCACTGCAATCATAGATCGTTGAATGCCATCGTTCTATCGAACTTAACTCGGGATATGAAGGATGTGTGTACCATAGCACTTTTGGATTATTATTTTTTTGGATATGATGCCTTAAACCTCTTGTTGCCAAACGACTGAGGATGCCTCCAAAATTAAATAAATTCCACACATTATATACATGAATTCTGTAAACTTTGGGCTCCATTTGTTCGATTTGAATACTTGAAGAAGCCACAATTCTACGCACAGAAGATGGTTTTGGCATAATCCAGAATATCCTTGCATCTGTATCTTGTTCCAAGATATATGCTGCAAGTCGGTGTCTTCGAAATATAGTTTCATCGTATTGATATGGTGCAACGATATAATGATCCATCATTTCCTCCAATTCCTGTTACTTATTCGTAATGCTCTAGGTGATTAGAGATGTTCATTCAGCCTGTGTAAGCGATCATTCGTCGAATGTGAGATGCAGCTGTCATTCCCATCCATAGTTCGTTCCTAGTAACTGGTACAACTTTTCGTTATGGGGTTTGAAGTACGCGACGAGTTGTTGTCTGGTGTGCGGATCAATTTCTAGGAAAACCCTTCCAGAATTACGAATTTCATATGTGGTGTTTTCCCAATGAGTTATACCTACAAAATCACAGATCTCTTTCATCTTCTCTTGGGTATGTGCGTAGAAATCCTCACTCTGTATAATCAGGAATTGCTCTCTAGGGAAATACTGGAACCACCTGGTGAGTTGTTCTGCATAATGTCCTCGAGCCAGATAATTGTAATACATGGAATAAACATAACGGTTATCGAATACATCTTGCATCTCTGTAGATGCATCGATGTTAGCATACAATTCGGATAGTGCTGCTTCAAATGTGCGATTCTCATTTTGACGCCTACATCTATGTTGGTAATGAGAGTAGGCTCTATCCACTGGATTTCTTAATAATACAATGAACTTCATATCGGGGTAAGATTTATGAATTCTTTGTGGAACACTAGGATGTGTCATATATTCAGGTGTATCATCAAAATAGAGCAGGTTTTCAGCTTTACCTTTTAGAGGGAAATGTGCTTTATACCACTTTTCTTTTTTGGCATAGTGCTCATTATAATAATTAATTTCTTTCTTGAGTGCTCTTCCGACTCGAGGGTTCTGACAGAGATAATTCCAAAGTGATGTCGTTCCACCTTTTTGCGTGCCAATCACCATGAAGGAAGGATCTTCTCGTAACGCTGAAGTCCATATCTTTATTTGGAATCTAATCTTCCGTATGATGGGTCCCATAAGCTCACTCCCTGATTCTTATTCACTTCTTCATGCTCAATCGTTCTACGCATACTCTATGGAAGATGACGATTCATCACTTTATCTACCATTACAGTAAACTTATTGTGCCATAATTGCGTCTTCGCTAAGTTTCTTCTGCGTTCTTGCATACGAACATCCCTTGCATATTCGAGCGCCTCTATACATTTCTCAGCAAACTGTTCGGATGATCCATTCGCATAATCATATACACCTGCTTCACGATATTTCTCAATCGTGGGCAATCCACTTCCCACTACAGGAATCCCGCAAGCGACATATTCAAAGAATTTCAGAGGACTGGTGGCTTGAGATAATGCAGTAGGTCGATACGGCAATAATCCGACGTCTAATGCTCTCATATATCTAGGAACATCAGTAATCGGTATTTGATCTACCACAAATACGTTCGCTTCTTGACTCAACTTCTTCCACTCTATCGATTTAAGGGTCACTGGACCAATGAACACAAGACTCATGGTGGGATACTTGATCGCTACATCATGTAATAACTGGATATCTACCAACCGCCTCACCGTGCCTACATATCCTATTCTGGGTTTGGGAATATGGGGGAACGGATCTGTGTCTGAAGAAGGTTCTTCGAGCATGTGTTGCGATACACCATTCTCGATCACATAGGGCTTCTTCCCGGAAAATGAGTAGATATGCTCAGATAAGTAGGGTGTTGTACTGAACAAATCGGTGCTTCGCTTCACGATTTTCTGTTCAGCTCGAGTCATCACGTACGTCATTAGTGATTTGCGTAGTACTTTTCGATGATATATGATTTCAACCCATAAATCACTACAGTCATAGACGACGGAATCCCATGCTTTCATTTTACTCAAAAATGGATATTGTGGTCTTGTATACCACAGTATTTTTTTGTTGGGGTTTGATGTGATTTGTTCTTGTAAGTTATTATATAAATGCGAAGACATGAGCTCAGTATAGAGGAAGACATCCGATGTCGTTCTGACATGGATATACGTGAGCTTATCGTCGATTCGCTCCATAGATATCGATGATTGATGGGCCATTCGTTTTAATTGAGGTTCTTTACTCGGTATAATCCAATACACGTGAGAAGTGTTTTCTAGTTCTTTTAGATAATCTACCAAATGCCCTCTTCTATACTTGATATTCTTATATAGAGGACCCGATACTATGTAATGATCGACTGTATTCATATTCTTCACCTACGCATCATTCCCATCCATAGTTTTTTCCTAATAACTGGTACAACCTCGTGTTATATGGCTTGAAGTACTCTACAAGTTGTTGTCTAGTGTGCGGATCCATTTCTGGGTAACTGCCTCCAGCATTCCGAACTTTAAGCTCTGTGGTTTCCCAATAGGGCACTTCCAAGAATGCACTGATCTGTTTCATAGCATCGGTTGTTTGGGCATAGAAATACTCACTTTGCATGATCAGGAATTGCTCTCTAGGGAAATACTGGAACCATCTGGTGAGTTGGTCTACATACTTCCCTCTAGCCAAGACATTGTGGTATCCCTTTTCAGGAAGCCATTGGACTGACTCATTTTGCTGAGCAGGTGATAATTTCTCTAGCCGGTATAATCTCGTAATCATTTCTTCAAAAGTACGATCTTCTTTTCCCCGCTTCACCACATGTTGATAGCCCGAATAAGCTCTTTCCACAGGATTTCTTAACAATAAGATGAATTTCATATGCGGATACTTCGCTTTAACTCTCGAGGGAACGAGAGGATGAGACAGATATTCAGGTGTAGCATCGAAAGATAATCGTTGTTGAGGGAGAATCGATAATGCAAAATGAGCTCGATACCATCTTTCATTGTTCTCATAATGCTCACTGAAATATCCGACTTCTTTACGTAAATTACTTCCGATTCGAGGATTTTGTTGAAGATAACAATAGAGTGAAGTCGTTCCACCTTTTTGTGCGCCAATAATCATGAATGAAGGGTGTGGGCGAAGCGAAGCTGTTAGTTGTCGTATCATGAATTTTGCCCATTTTTTCTTTTTTATGACATAATCATTGTGACTTAACATACATTGGTTCTCCTTTCATAGATCGTGATCGTGTTCTATTTGTTATACATCAGCGATCTGACTGATGTTTTGAATTCATGAAATGCATACTTCGCATACAAAAAACCCACATGGCCTAGCGTTAGGTGATATTTCAGTAAATAACTAACGATCAATCCATATAAATTATGATTACGACCTAGATTGAATACAAAAGCTGTATTCTTCAATGTAAAATCTATATACTTTATTACATTTATGTTCTTCTCTACCATCCGAATGGACGCATACAGCTCTCGGCATCCTCTGTTGTACTGGATATTGTGTCGTGTTTCCTTGCTGATCGTATCTACTATATAAAGTGAGAGTACTTTCTTAAAAACATCTCTCCTTGTTGGGTTTTGGATCTCGTCATGTATATCTTCGATCAGGTTCAATTGTCGACGGATATGATGAGGTACATATGAATGCATCAGTGATCCTGGCCTCTGGATATAGTGATACATGGGTTTGGCGATAAAACATAACTGATCCGCAACCAGGAGAATCCGTAAGTTGAAGTATCGATCTTCTTCAAATACTCGCTGATTATCTGGG